>CAVJGK010000001.1:0-116943 GCA_963648895.1 Lachnospiraceae bacterium
ATATTAATATATATATATAATAAATAATATAATAAAATAATAATAAAAAAGAATATAAATATATAAAGAAAGATATTAATAAATGAATATAGAAAGAAAAAGAATTTTAGTTAAAATAAGACTTTACATTGTAAAGTCTAAAATAAAGAGAGAAATTAAAAAGAGAGAAGGGTTTGTTGAAATTTTAACAATATAGATAAATACTGTGTAAAATAAGCAATACTTCCCAGAAGTGTTTTAAGGTACCATATTCACAAATTTCAAGTTTACCTATATTTTACCCATCTTGTAGTAAAACGTTTGAATTCGATAACTTTATTTACTTCTGGTGGAGTTTTAAGAATATTTTCCTATTGTAGTTTACTTTTTCCACCTAATTTAGTACTATTAGCATATTCGAAGAAGCAAGCACCTAAAATAAGTTTACTTTTAGGTTTAAGCATGTTATTATTATTTTGAATAAAGGAGAGAAACAGTTATGAAAATTATTGATGCAGATAATAAAGGTAATGTACTTAGAGTTTATTTTGGAGAAGATTCTTTAGGAAAAAATTATTATGGTGATGATTGGGATGATAGACCTTATGAACATAATGCAGATGGTGTTTACGAAGAATTTATTTCTGCTTATGTTGATATCTATATTCCATTCTCTTATAATGTTTGCAGAGCATGTGATGATATGTACAATTCACCTTGGTGTAAGAATGATTTTAAAAGAGGAATTCCTTATTTAAGTATTTATAGACCTTGCGATTATGACTATTTAGGCGAGTTAGCTTATGATATTAAGTTTGAAACTTCTTTTGAAAATTTTATAGAAGATTTAAAAGAATTAGGTTTTGCATATAGTATTACAGTCATTGAAAAGCGAGGTAATTAATATTGGCGACAAAAATAGTTAATGATAATATTGTTAAGCAAGACTCTCTTACAAGTATAACAACAGAACTAAATGAAGTTGTAAGTCTTCTTAAAGAAGAAATAGAAATTACTAAATGTGAACTAGGTAAAACTAAAATGGACATTTTTAAGCTTTACGACCATTTAGTTAAATTAAAATTTGTAGTTGGTGGGTGTGCAATTACTGTTGTTTATTTAATACTGTTACTACTAACTCGGTCATAAATATGAAAGCGTTTATTATTACAGATATTCACAACTATTACGGATTAATGCTTCAAGCGTTAAAACGAAAAGGTTTTGATCGAAATAACCAAGAGCATATTTTAATTAGTTGTGGTGATTTATTAGATAGGGGACCTAAACCAACTGAATGTATTAGATTCGTTAATGACTTAACAAAAGAAAAAAGAGCTTATTTAGTTATGGGAAACCATGATGTTTTGTTAGAAGAATTAATAACAGGTGTCAGAAAACCAATGCAGCATGATTTCTCTAATGGCACCTTAAAAACTCTTAAAATATTAAGTAAAGACTTATTAGGCAAAAAACTTACTTTTGATAATTTTAATCAAATTATGTTCGAGCTTAATACTAATAAAGAAATACGTCAATATTTTAATAATTTACAGTATTCATTTACATTTAAAGATTATGTATTTACACATGCTTGGTTACCAGTTGAAGACGGTAAAATTAGAAAAAATTATCAAATTTCAGATGCTGGTTGGGATGAAGCAATTTGATTAAACGGAATGCATTGGTGGTATAGTGGTTATCGCCTTAAAAATAAAACTATTGTATGTGGGCATTGGCATACTAGTTGGGGACATACTTATTTACATAACGTAGGGGTAGAATATCCTGAGACTTGCTTTTCAACATACGAAGGAGATCCTTGCGATCATAAAATGCACTCAGAACCTTTTATAGATGAGGGAATTATAGCATTAGATGCCTGTACTGCTTTAACGCATAAAGTAAATGTTTATGTAATAGATAACTTTGAGGAACAATTAGATTAGGAAATAACAATGAATAATATTATTTTATTATATGCTTTTGCATTATTATTTGCATTAGCTTGGTGGTTGGGAGGAAATCAAAAATGGTAATTACTGGATACGGTTTACTTTGGTACTTTTTTACGCTCGCTGCAGGAGCTAGCTTTATGTATATTTGGATCCAATTTAAAACTATTAGAGATGCTTTAGCTGAGTTTGATGAAGATGACTTGGAAGATGACGATTATACAATTGTTACAGTAGCAGGTAAATATTATGAAGTACCCAAAGCAGTAGGCGAAGCAATTGCTAATATGAATAAATGTGCCGAATTATTAGCAACTGACTTAGCTAAAGCAAAGAAAAAAGATGCTGCAGAATTATTTTTAAATTATTTTAATAAAGCAAAAGAAACTACGAAAAACTAGTTTCTTTTTTTATGCCTACATATTATAATAAATACGTAAATAAAAAGGAGAGAGAAAAATGACTAAGACAGAGCAAAGGAAAAAGGTATTAAGAAAAGTTCTAGAAACAAAAGGTATAGAAAATATCCTTTCTGAAGAATTAATAAATACTATTAAATACTTATTAGAGATAGACAGTGAATATCGAGAGATGATGACATTAAAAGACCCTATACTTATAGGTGATTGCTGCGTTAGTACTGAGGTCGTTTTAGGTAAATGGAAATGCCCTCATTGCGGTACAGAGTATGAACTTGATGATAGATGTGATTATTGTCCGAGTTGTGGAACAGGTATAGATTGGAGTGTCTTAGAAGATTATGACTAATTTAGAATTTTATAAAAGTGAACTTTATGCAATATGTGACGATTACCTGGATTGCTCTATTACTATTTTATCTAGATAGCTAGATTATGCACTATTTACTCTTTGGGAAAAATACTCAGATAAAAAATTAGACATAATCAGTTGGCTGCTGGAAGAACATAAAGAACCATTACTAACCGAAGAGGAGAAAGATTATCTAAAAAGTGTAATTAAACCTTTCAGGGGTAGAGTGAAGTGCATTTATTTAATCGAAGAATATGAGGATGCAGTAGAAATTACTATTGAATATGATCAACAACACTATCTAATTACTTTACCAAGTGTTAAAAAAGGAACCATGTATAAAGGTTTAGACTTAGATAAAGAGTATACTCTAAAAGAGCTCGGTCTATAATTTTATTTTAATTACTACTTAGGAGGTTAAAATATGAAACCTAAACTATATAAAGATTTTGAATTTTTACAGTCGGATGGGGTAATTTGGTTATATTCAGATCCTCATTTTAATGATCCTGAAAGTAAACTAATGAATCCAAATTGGTTGGATGCAGAAGAAATAGTTAAAAAGATAAATGCCAGAGTTGGTAAAAAAGATACATTAATCATATTAGGTGATATCGGTGATGAAAGATTTGTTAGGAAACTAAAAGGTCAATATAAAGTTCTTATTACAGGCAATCATGATAAAGGTGCTTCTAATTACTTAAGAAAAGAAGAATTTATACCAATGTTGAATATTAAACTTTATGAAAAAGATAAAAAAGCTTATATTCAATTAAAAAGAAAAGAAGAAAGTTTTATTGGTGTAACTGAGTTCAATATTAACGGTCCAACTTATTTTTTACACTATGATAATAAAATGTTTGATTATGTTTATGATGGACCTTTATTTATTTCACCAAAAATCTTATTAAGTCATGAACCTATTAGCATTCCATTTGGAATTAATATTCACGGTCATACACATGGTGTAGAAGCTAGATACACTTATTATGAGAATGATCATGCGAGTATAAATGTTTGCTCAGATGTAGTCAGCTTCGAACCACAAAGACTAGACCAATTAATTGAACCTTTTAAAACAGAAACTATTCATAGGAAATGTATTAATAAAGCAGTAGAAAAGAAAGGCTCAGAGAATGGCAACTAAAGCAGAATTAGAAAGTTCACTGCGCGACTTAGAGTTATATCTTCAAGACGTTGAAACAGATATAGAACTATTAAGAGGTACTGTGATTTATTTTGAAGAATTAATGTCAGATTTAAAGGGGGATGAAGAATGAAAGGGAAGCATAGCGTTCAAGAAAATGCAGAATGGATATTAGATATATTACTTGCTATCAATAATTGTCTTGATATGTCTGCACTGAATCATCTTAATAATTTGGTTGAAAAGGACAGGTCAACAAAACCAGAGCTAATTAGTGATGGTGATTATGATGGAGAACCAGTATACGATATGTGGAAATGCCCTAATTGCGGCAAATTGTACGAAATTGATTATGATATTTACGATTATTGTCCTAATTGTGGACAACATATAGATAGGAGCGAGATGGGTGACTAATTTAGAATTTTATAAAGATGAAATACACAAAATATGTCGCAGTATTGATAACTGCTCTATTGATGTTGTATCTAGTGAATTAGCTGATGCTGCGGTCGAGGTTTGGGTAAAGTACTCAGATAAAAAATTAGACTTAATTAACTGGTTATTAGAAGAATATAAGGAACCATTACTAAATGATGATGAAAAAGAATATTTGTACCAACTAGAAAAAATATTAAATATTAAGATTATTAGCATTTATAAGTGTCGCAGTTGTTGGACAGAAGAGCTAACTATTAACTATACTTCAGAAATTGAAACTGATGGCATTACTTTACCTAAGTTTAAAATAGATGAAAAATTTATAAATTTACAATTTAACAAATCATATACAAGGGAGGAGTTAGAATTATAATGATTATTAATCCAATTTGGTTTTATTTAATTCAAGTATCAAATTCATTTAAAATAGCATCAGGTGTTGGCGCTGCAATTCTTGGTGTAGTAGCATTTTTTATCTTTGCAGCATCTCAGGAGACCTATTATGAGGAAACCGAAGAGAAATACATAAAAGTATGTAAGCTTTGTATAAAAGTAGCAGTGATACTTCTTGTATTAGCGGTTGTTTTACCATCACAAGAAACTTGTTATCAGATGTTAATAGCGAGTCAAGTTACTACTGAGAATATTAATACTCTAATTGATACAGTAAAGAATTGTGTTGATTACATTGTGAATGCATTGAAATAGAACCAAGCTTTAGTATAGGATTAGCTGGTTAAAAAAAGATCTTTATAGATCTTTTTATTTTTTATAATGCTGTTATAGCAGTATCATCTAATTCTGTAGAACTAATTAAATCAATTAAGACTCTGAATTGAGCTCCTTTATCAGGTGCGTTAGCAAACTCAATAGTAACTGTATCTGCAGAATCTCTTGCAATATCTACTAGCCATTCTTCGCCAGTACTTATTGCAAATATATTTACAGAAACATCTTTAGAATTTAACTCATGTGCTATTCTCCATGCTTTTGTTTTGCCATCTCCAATTAGAGTTACTTTAGCAGCAACTCTAATCTTACCTGATTGCTCTATTACTTTTTGCAGATAGTCTACATGATCATTTGTAGAATCCAATGAACTGGATAATGAATTAATTGCGCTCGTAATTGTATTAATATCAGATGCTTGAATATCATCGCCAACAATATCATAAGCAGTTGTATCAGTAATATTAACGTAACCTGTAGTTAATTGAGTTATTTTGTATTGCTTTTCGCCTATACTATAATAGTCTTTATAATCTGTTTTTAAATTCATTGCCATAGAATTACCTCTTATTCATCATACTATACAGAAATTAAAAAAGAGTCTTGATGACTCTTTTATTTAAGCTATTAAATAACAATCTGCACCGATATCTGCTATTGTTGCTGAAACCACAACTTTACTGTTATAGATACTTTGCATTTGTGCAAAAATTTTAATTGCAAAATCGCCATTAGTTGCGTCGTATGTTTTTGTAAGCTCAAGTATTCCGCCATATTGTGCATATTCCGTGATTTGCCCAGGTCCAGCTGGGTAGTTTTTAGCATTAGCAAAAGATTTCATATAAAAATTATCAACTGTTAATTTTGTATAATCTATGCCATTTTCTTTGCAAATATCTTGCACATTTAAACTTTTTATTGTACCTAAGGGAATTAATTTATACCCCCCCCCTCAGGGGTCTTAATTAAATTATACATTTGTACCTCTTCCATTAATCTATTTTATATACTGCCATAGTGTATTGAAACCGACCTTCAATTTTTATAGTTGTTCCCTTTGGCGCGTCTGTTAAACTGTATAGTCTTTGAGTAACAAAGAATGTACTTTGACCCTCATAACTTTGTTGGTCTAATTGGACCATTTTTCCAGCAGAATTAGATAAGTTCAAAATACGTGTGCCATTTTGGTTACTTGCGCATGAAGCAATTATTATACCATGTTTAATATCTTGAGAAATAGTTGTTGTTACACTAGTGTGTACATCATAATAATCAGCAGCACTAGCTACTTTTGTATAGGTGGTCTTTCCCCCCCCCGACTTTAATCAAATTTTGCATATTTAAATCTCCTTAATTTTTAATAAAGGTTAACACATAAGCTGAAAACACATAAGATGTTCCCATACTAAAAGTTAAACTTGCGTAATTAGAGGTAAATTTAACCCCCCCGAGATAAGCAGTAAAACCATTATCTGAATTATTGTACTGGTACATAAAACCGTTAACAACTTCACAATTAACTTTGTTACGAACCCCATATGTGCCTTTACCCCAGTCACTAGTAATACCACCGCTATTCTTGTTCGCACCGTTCATAGTATATCCGAAAGTTTTGCCTTTAATATTTCCTGAAATGGTTACATCATAGTAATACGAGTCTCTTTGCGTATAGGTTACTTTTGTATCATTATTTATTTTTATTAAGTTATTCATATTTAGTTCTCTGTTATATTTAAAGTAGTCTCATTATCCTGTTCTTCATCTTCCTTATTAGGTACATAAGTAACAGGCGCTTTTAACCTAATTGGATTTGACCAAATAGTATTTCGTGTGTTTTCATTATATAAACCAATATGAATTAATCCTGGTTTTGCAATAATTTCATCTGGTATCTTGCATACACCCTCTATTAACTCTGCTTCGCATAAATGATTATATGAGTCATTAAAATACACCTTCGGTACAAAAGACTTCCAATAACCATCTAAAGATACCTTACAATTTAGGTCTTCTCCTGATACCATATCAAAGAAGTCTTGCGCATACACCTTATTTTTGTTGGTCATTACCTCAATAGCGTATGTTTCTTTACTTATTGCAACCGGTATATCATATACAGAATCTTCAACCTTAATATTAAACTTATCGCTAACCAGTAAACTATCCGTAGTTTCTATTTTTAATTGTACTGATACTTCTAGACCTGCTTTAAATTTAAATGTATCCTGCTCAGAAAGTTCAATACTAAGTGTATCCACATCTAATTCTTTAGATAGCACTAATTTATTTCTTTGTTTATAAGCAATAATAATTTCAGTAGGTTCTACATAAGATGGTAATTTAAAAGAATGCTTTTGTATAGTACCACGTACTATTGGTCCATCATGGTAAAATTCATAGATATCTTGGTCTTTGCAACCAGCTAACCAAGTTTTAACATCCATGCGTTATACCTCCTTTAAATTATTTGTTACTAAAACTGCGTGTAATGGTAATTCCTTTACTTGATTTACCATATCAGTAATAAATGAATCGCCACCTAAATCATGATATGATTGATATTGTTTAGTAATTGTTTCTTTTTCTTCTAATGTTGCCCAACCACGATTTAGAAGTTCACTACAAGATCTAAGTAATGAGCTTCTTTGCATTGTCAATGTAGATTCGGTTAGTAAGGTAGTTTTCTTAGATACTTCTGTAACTTTTGCATCTACGATATCTATTTTTTCCTCTATTTTAACAATAGGAGCATTAAGCTGGTCTGAAATCTCTTTTAATGTTTTATGAATAAAATTCCAGACCATGGTAATTCCACCAATAACAGCAGCAACGATAATCCACGTTTGTTCTAGCCAAGCCCAATTCATTAGTCTTCACCAACTTGAGACCCAGTCTCTTGTTGTCCAAGATCTATGTTATTAACCAAAGGATTAATCATTTGGGCTAACTTTTCTAATTGTCCAACATGAACGTAGTCTTCACTTATAATCTCATTTAAAATTTCTTCTGCTTCTTTATTATTTGCTTGTCTAAATGATAGGAGCATTGAATTATATAGGTCTATAGACTCCCATTCGTGTTTAATTAATGTGCTCACTAGAGAAGATAATCCTAAATCATCATTAGATACATTTGAAAGATTTTCTTTCTCTTCTAAATCTTCACTAAGAGCTAATTTCTTAGTAAGTCTTTTTGATTCCTTGATGAAATCTTTTTTTGTTTTTTCTAAATCTTTATTAGCTTGTTTTAAATCCTTTTCTGCTTTTTTCTCTAATTCATCTTTGATATCAGATCCATCTGCATTTGGTTCTAAACTAAGCTCTTCAGATAAATTAAGTTTTTTCATAAAGAACTAAGTTTTCCTTTCAACATATTATTATACAAATTTTAGCAATTCGCTATTCAATATCATAAACTAATGTTTGTGTTCTGCCATGAATATGGTCGATAACATTTTGTGACCTACTATTTCTAAATAGCAACCATACAGCACCTGGAACAGTTATATCAGGTAAACTGCTAGAATCACCATCGCTATCGGTCATAATCATAACATTATCAGGTTTATCTTTGATAATATCATTAAATACAGACCTTAAATCAGTTCCGCCTTCACGACGCGCATCTGCAGCATTTATATGAACATTATTAGCAAAGAACTTGACATTTAGTTGTATCTCGCCTTTATCTTTGTAATTATTTAAAATTCCTAATGCTTTAACACCTTCTTGAATATCTTTTTCACTCCAAGAACCTGATTGGTCAAAATAAACATTAAGTTTAGGAATCTTTTTATTCTTAACCCATTGTCTACCTTTCATTAAAGGTTCTCCGGGTTCCCCTGATGCTCTTCGACTTTGTCTTCTCCAAGTTTTGTCTTTTTGCTCTGCAGTTGCTTTTTTAATAAATGAACCTAAACTATTTTTAAAGCGGTTCATGCTATTATTCATATAGTCAAGCATTTCTTTAGTTTTTCTATCAATCTTTTCTTGCTCTATGTTCGCATCAACTTCTGCAATTACTTCAGCTTGCGTTGCAGCATCTGAGAACGCTTTTCTGATTTTGTCAACGCGCTCTTGTAAATCATCCACTTGATTAATATCGACTTTGCCGTCTTTAATATCTTTAACTAAAGAATCCGCCTCGTCAGCAACATCACCTAATTCACCTGCGCTATCTGCTGCACCTTTAGATTTACCTTTTTGCATTTCTTTCTGCATTTCTTTGGCAATTTGTTTTGCTCTCTCTGCTTCTTCTTTAGCTTGAATTTCTGGATCACCCATATCTCCTATTTGAATACCTTTTTTACCAGCATTACCTGACTTGCTTTGAGAATTCTGAGAAGAACTTTGACCAGATTGATCGTCATTAGAGTCCCCAGATCGGTCTTGACCACTTCTAGATTGACTTTGTTGTCCTTGACCTTCACCATCACCTTGCTGGTTTTGCAATTGTTGAGACATTTGTTGTTCTTGCTGAGTCATTTCTGTGCTAAGCTTATCATACATCTCTTCTACAGACAAATCTACCCAATCAGGATGTTCTGCTTCAGTAACTAAACCAGAAACCTTTTGTCCATTTAACCAAAGATTTTGGACAGTTCTTTTATCCGCTTCTGTATATCCTCTATTCGAAATTTCATAGTCTGCTGCGATGTTAAATATTTTATTACTATATAATTGATTTTGCAATTTTTTAAAATCAGTATCCATTAATTTATCGTAGTCTAATCCTGCAGTATCCGCTAAATGTTTAATCATTCGTTTTTCATGCTCTAAGAAATTATGTAAAATTTCATGACGAACAATCATAGAAATTTGGTTAATTCTTAAATTTGGATTAATTACAATTCTAGCTTTATCAATTTGTGTATATGCAACCACATTGGGGTCTTGTGTTAAATTTACATCAAAAAGGTCTAGGATTTTAGCATATGCTTTGTATCCTTCTTTTGCCAGTACCCATTTTAATTCTGTTTTTGCTTTTTCTTCTACAGCAGTCATTCCCATAAGCTATTTCCTCACTTTTCATAATACAATACAAGAAAAGCATTAGCTTAACTAATGCTTTCTGTTTTTATTTTATTTTCCACCAAACTTACGCAAGATAGCATCTTGGAACGATTGAGCATCTATTTTCTTAGAGAAAACTGATTGCTCAGGATCTGGTTCAGGTTCTTTAACCGCTGGTTTTTTCTTAAGTACTTGGGTTGCTTTATCATCAGCTTCTTCGAAGTCGTCTAAGTTAGGATCTTCATAATCTGCTAAAATTGCTTTAATTTCGTTATACTTTCTAGGATTACAATAGTTTGACCAGTTAGCAATAAAACGCTTCTTTTCACCAAATGACTTATCCAGCAATGTTGTCAATGATCTAGCATTTAGAGCAGAATCTCCTGATTGTGCTAACTCGGCAACATCATCAGCGTCATCAAATTTAAAGTTTTTATTTGTTAACAGCTTAGTCGCAAGTTCAATTTTTCTTAACGCTTCTAATCTTTCCTCGTCATCTTCTGCATCATTATATTCTTGCATGTAAGCTTTCTTAAAATAATTAAGTGCTACTTTAGGATCTGATGCTACTTTATAAATACCAAATCTAGATAGCTCAGCGGGGTCCAACTCTTGAACGTCATAACCCATAGCAGCAGCTGATGGATTAATAGCAGCGACAGTAAATACCATATCGTGCAAGAACTTCATATTTTTGCCATCTGGAATTTTATGGTCTTGAATTAATGTTAATAGTGTGCCACGAACTCTACCTGATGCTCTATTTAACTCATCTAAGAAAAGTACAGAATTAGGTACTTCATCAAGTTCATCAAATTCATCTGTAGGAATTCTAATCATCTTCCCATTGTCGCCCTTAACAACACCACCACCTACATCTAATTCATCCATTGTAGCAGCTTGCTTAGTAACTAAATTAACTCCCCTAGATTGTGCCCAAGCTCTAACTCTCGAAGATTTACCCGAACCAGCTTCACCAACAAATAGAACATTAGAGAAATTAATGCCTGATGGTCATTCGCCAGTTCTTTCAAAGACTTTTGTAGCGTTTCTAATATTTCGTCTACTAATCTTTAAAGCGTCATCCAATACAGTAAAAATCTCATCAGGATCTTCTTCAACAGTTGGATTATCTAGTACCTTTTCAGCATCATCAGTTATTTCTTCAATTCTATCACTTAAAGTGGTTTCTTCGGCAGATTTCTTTTTTCTGCCTGCTTCATTAATTGTTTTATTCATTATTTAGCTCCTCTTGCTTCATTTAGCATTTCCACTACATTGTCTCTGCTCTCATTATATCTAACACAGCAATCATTTATTGCCCACTCAACTAAGTCTTCGTCAGCAGAAATACTATCTCTTCTTAAAATATCTTTATATTTTTCACAAACTTTTTGAGCACGCTCCGCCCATCTGCTGCTAAGTAAAGTCTCATTAGCTTCTTTTAATTTGATTGCTTCATCTATAACTTGCTTTTCAGAATCTTCTTCTTTGCCTTCAGAAAAATCATCTGCACCGTCTGTATAGTCGTCATACATAGATTCTTCATCCATGTCATAATCTCTCATTAGGTCTTTAGCAAAAGCATTTTCTTCTTCAGTAGACATTTTTGCCATGAACATATCGCGTAATTCATCTAATGACATGAAATCAAATAATTCATATGGGTCATTAATTTCAATGTCTAAATCTCTTGCAATATCTTGCGCATATTCATTAAGTGTATGAGTGTCTAACCATTGATATAGTTCCACTAAAACAGTTTCAGTATCTAACTGGTCAAATCTAACAATTTCGTCTAATAATGTTCACGCAGCAGATTCGTCTAACTTTTTACAATTTTCGTTCATACCACCAAATTTTGCTAAGATTCTTTTCTTAAATTCATCAGCTGAAATATTAATTCCCTCTTTCAAAGATTCTTCTTTTCCACCAAATTTCGCTAGAATTCTCTTTTTGAATTCTTCTGCAGAAATCCCTAAACCTTCTTTTAAAGATTCCTTTACGATATCGCCTTCTTCGGTCTTTACGACATCTTTATATACTTTTTCTACTTGTTGTGATTTACCAGAAGCTAAACATTTCTCAGCAACCTTCATGCAAGTATCCCAGTCAACTTGACTGAATGTATACCAGTTATCCTCCAGCTCATCCATATCATCTGGATCTGCCAAAATATCTAATTCTTTAAAGAATGCTTTAATAATTTTAAAGAAATTAGGATAGTTATATTCAATAGAAGTAGTATCATTATCAAAATTAATTAAAGGCATTGAAGTGAAATATTCAAAACCATATTCATCAGCAAGTGGCTTAATTTCATCCAATTCAGCTTGTAAACCTTCTGGATTTTTTGCTGTTGCTTCATTTAGAGATTCATTTACATGAAGATTAACAGGTTTTAAAACTTCTGGAATTCTATCAAAGTCACCATTAGTCTTATCTGAATACATTTCAGTTAAATCACCTTCTAACTCCATATTTTGTAATACTTCATCTCTTAATTCTGGCTCGTCAGCACATAAACTATCGATAAAATTAGCTAATGTTGCTTCGAATACACTAATTAATTCAGTATCACTTTCTGGGAATGCAAATAGTTTAAATTCTTTTCCATCATTTCTACGAGCAATAATGCCATTACCCGTATCAGCTAATTCAGTAAAGAATAATCCATCTTTAGCTTCAGCAAGGTGTTCTGCGTAGTCAGCGTATTTTTCGTCATCACTATAGAAAAATATAACCCCGTCTCTTGTTTGTGCATTAATCTTTGGAATAATCTCTTCTTCTAATTCTGTAGTATCTGCTTCCATTTCGTCATCATCCATCTCTTGATATTGCTGTTCTTGAGCATCAATAAGTTCATCAAGTTCTTCATTACTCATATCTGCAAGATCTTCTTCATCGAATCCGTATGTATCTACGAGCTCATCTCTTTTTTCGTCCTCTGGAAGTCCTTTAAGGTAGCTTATATCATCATAAGCACTCCAAATTACTTTAGTACTCATTTTATTTAATTCTCCTTCACACTTATATTATATAGTTTACTAAAATTCAAGTAAACTTGTGTCCATTTCATCATTCGTTTTTTCTAACGACATTTCTTGATTTTCAAGTTCTACTTTTTTATCTTTTAAATTTTGCAGTAAACCCATATTACGAATTTCTTTAAAGCATTGATTGCCTATACCATATTCGCCATCTTTTAAGATTGACTCTTGGCGTAATACATATAAAGAATCAATCACATCATCTATTTTAGCAATAGTATTTGCGCCTTCTATTTTATTTTCAAATTCTGCAACAAGAGTATTTAATTCTTCTTCATCAATATCAGGAATTGCTGTTTTCTCAGGTTCTTTTATCCAACCTGTTTTTAAAGAATAAATTCCATTAGAATTAGCTCTGATTTGATTTGGTTCTACATATATTTCTGCTTCATGCCCATAAATAGTAGGATCAAACTTATTATTAAATAATCTTTTATATGCTTCATATAATTTAATCGCTAAATCCTCTTTATCTTTATACACATCAGTATTTGCAACAATATGGATATCAATATCAGAATGATCAGTATAGTTATAATTCGCATTAGAACCAATAATAACTATATCTTCAACATCAATTTTAATCTTATCCTCAGCTAGATTTTCAACAAATTTATCTACAATTTGTTCAATCTTATCTTTGACCTCTGGTTTTAATTCTTCGTTTTCCCATAAGTCAGGATTTAATTCATCATGCTTTTCAATCGCTTCTTGTAATTTAGAAAACTTTTCATTGATACTAACTCGCTTTTCTTCATCTGTTTTACTTTCTCCCATACTACCTAAAGGCCCATTTGCTGGATTCTTATCTGGAAAATACATAAGTCCACCAAAATTTACCTTATAGTCAGTACCATTAACATCTTCATTTTCGTAATCTAAATTAGAGGTAACATCATTATAATGCTTATTTAAAATAGTTTTAGCATTATATAAATCTGCTCTAGTAGATACAGGAAAACTGCCCTCTTCTAAAGAAAAGTCTTTTGTGTATCTAGACAAAGCTTTTTGCAATTCTCTATATTCCATGAAATATCATACAGAAAAAAAGAACTGCGATTTCTCACAGTCCTTATTAAACTTCTCTATCTAGAATAACTTTAGCAGCATCAATAATTTCTTTGTAAGCTTTTGATTTATTTTCTGCAACCACTTCTGCTTGTTTAGCAGTATTAACTTGAGCAGTTAAAGAGTCATTCTGTGATTTTAATTCTGTTGTTTCTTTATTTAAAGTTTCAATCTTACTATTTAATGAATTGATTTGTTCTTTAAGCTGAGCAATATCATTTTCAAGCTCTGGGTCAGTTTTAGTATTATTATCTACAAAATAAGTTTTTGTCCAACCTTCAGCATCATTTAAAGCAATCCATCTTTCAGTAGAAAGTTTTGCCCAGGTGTAATCACCAGATTCCTTAGTTTCTTTGATGTCATAAATTCCAGGCGCTGCAAATAAACCTTCGACAGCGTCACCATTAGCATCTTTTCTTAATTTTAATAAATCAACTAATACTTCTACTTGATTTTTAGTGGTATCTCTTTCAACACGGATATCATTAATGTAAGGATTGTGTAAGCATCCATTATAAATAAATCCTACACCTGCAGTTTTAGAACCACGATTAACTACATATTCTTTTGTTTCAAAATATGTGCCACCATAATTAGATTGTGAAACTAATACTTTCCAACCATTTCCTGTATTACCTAATACTCTTTCGCAAATAGCGACATGCCCATACTTATCTGAAGAAGCACCCCAACAAAGAATGCCACCTTCAACCGGTTGATTGCTACCTACCCAGTCAGACTTATCATACCATTCTTTAGCATCATAGAAACCACCAACTGATATATTAGGAAATACTTTTACAGCTTGCCCTGCAATTTCTTCTGATCTTCCTAAACAGAAGCAAGTACAATTCTTGGTCAATACCCCGTTAGCTAAAGTAAATTCATGATGAATTGGCTCATCTACACAGTAGACCTCTTCAACTCTATCAGTTTTTTCTATAGATTTTATGTGAGTGAAATTTTTTTGGCGTGGGTTAAACAGAGAAGACTCTATTGTATGCCTTTGTTTGGTATTAATAAAATATTTCGTAGGCAGTCCTTTATATATACGCATACGATAGAGTATTGCATTTTTCTTAAAATTAGTATTGTGCACATATCTTCGAGGAATTGAAGTAATTAAACCTAATCTTGCACAAATATCGCGCAAACCATACATCGAATCTTCTTTCACAGAGGTAATGTCGATAGAACCGGCGCTACAGACATTACCATCGCTGGCAATATAACCAACTAAAAAACCAAGAAGGTACCCATCAGAGCATTTTTCAATGTCTGGTAAAAGTTTATAATTTTTATCAAAATAGCATACTTCCACTACACCATTAGTACACTCATGTATTTTGTGTTCTGTAGTATCCTGCATAACCAGTGGTAGCATAAAATCTTTTTTATGCCCGCATAGTAGCATTACTGTTTTGTCAAGTGCTTTTCTATAAGTGCCATCACCATAAATAAATCCATGAAAAATACCTTGTAACTCAGGCACAATTTCTTCTAAGTCATAACGTCTAATCACCCTCATTTTAGCAGTTCGTGGTTTTATTTTACTCAATTCTTCAGTTGTTCTTATGATATCATTATCAGATGGAGATGCACAAATCCATCTGTGATTAGCAGTTGCATAGTATTCACTCTTTTGATGATCGTTGAAGCATACCTTATATAATTGTTGTGGTTCATATTTATTTACATGCGCTTTATAGAAAGTGCCATCTCTGCCTAAGACTTCAACGTCTTGCCCTACAACTTCATCAAAACGCTTAATACCATTTTTAGTAATAAATTCAGTTTCACCTGCAAAACAATTCGGTAACATAGTTCCAGCTGATTTAGCGCCTTTATTATAATTAGCATCGTACCAGTATTTATTATTTTTCATGCCAGCACTAGATAATCTTTCGCTAAACATAGGAACTGATGAATCTTCTTTAGTATCATCCTCATCAGATGCTTTTTTCTTCCTATATAAAATTAAAGCATTTTTTACTTTTCTAGTAGTTGTAATATCATATGCTTTAAGATATCTTCTCCAAACACTTCCGCCGCCATCTAACATAATAGCATTATAGAAACCATTATCTAAAGCAATTTGTGTTGCTTCAGCACCTGTAATTCCAGATGAACCTGTTTCACCTTTTATAGAGTAAGATAAATAGTTACCATCTTTATCCTCACCAATAATTGTTCTGCCAGATTTTGTGTTATATTGAGAAGCAAATTCAGTATGTCCATAAGTGCATGCTTTACCACTTGCGACTAATCCGATACCAGTAATAGCTCCATAAGCAGATTCTAATTTATTAGAGATAATCCATGATTGTTTACCAAACCAGAGTTCATCATCTATGCAAGCAATTGCCATAGCATTATTATAATCTGAAACTGCAGACATAGAAACATCTTGGTTATTAGTACCACGAGACTTTTCTAAACCACACGCATAATGCGCTGACTCCCAAGTATAAAATAGACCACCGTTAACTGCTAGTATTTCTTCCCAACCTGCATTTACAAGATTTGTGTCACCAAAACCACCTGCAGAAGTAATATCATAAGTATCTCCATACTTATTACCATCTACAGACCATTTATAATTGTAAGAATCATCTTTGACAATTTTTATTAAATTTGCCATAGGAATTACCCCTTTTCTTCTAAATCTGTAGTTGTTTCTTTTGCTGCATCAGCTTCATTTGCCGCTTCTAGTTGAGATTTAATATCAAGGGTTTCTGGTAACACCTCAATAATTGTTGATGTGTCAATTGAACTATATTGTACGAAATTTTGAATTGCCTTAGTTCCCCAGTAAACATAAACTGCTTTTTTAGCAAACTCAATCGCTTCTAAGAATGTTACCGTATTATCTCCAATCATTACTTGTAAATCACCACCGTAAAGTTGGAAACCCATTACACATAATGCTGCAGAAACTGCCCATGCAAGATACTCACCTAAACCAGTACCTAATACTTTCCAATCAAACTCTTTAGATTTAATTGCTTTCATTACACCTGTAATAGCATTTGCCAATAACAAGATAGATAATGCAAAAATAAATCTGATAAAATCTTCTGTAAGTAATTGCTTTAATAAGTTAATCATTAGTTGTGTCTCCTTCCATAATTTTTTCTAATAATTCATTTATTGTTAAACCATAGATATGCTTCCAATCTTGGTAAGCGTCTCCATGATTACGAATAACTCCAGTATAATGTGGGTGCGTAACTGAAGGCAATGTTATCAATATCTCAATTGGATTTAGGGCAAGCATATATTGTTTAGTGTACTCTTGTTTAAATCCTAGCGCTTCTAACTCTGATTTTATATACTTAAAATCAATATTGTTATACCATTCAACACATGCTCTTAGCGTTTTTATATAAGGAGGTATTGCTTTAAGTACTGTGTCCATATCATCAGGCATTCTTATCAGTTTGCTATCAAAAAAATCCACATTAGAAGGAAAATCAGATGCTTTAGCGCCCAGGCAACCTTCTATACAAACTTTGCCTGTTGCAGATTGATAAATATATAGAAGTTCCATGTTGGCAATTTTATCAACAACTGCAAACCGAATGAACTCTCCCTTACACAATATATAAGGTTCTAAGTCAGGATACTTTATTATTAATTTTTTATGTAATTCTACAAAATCCATTTAGTTCTCCTCGCTATAAATCCACTGCCAAACTTCATCATTTTTATACGTTAAATCCAAATTACTGAAATGCACTGTACAATCACAAGCAATTCTAGCAAAATCGTATTCTTTGTAATGCATAAGTAATGCATAATATTTTCCTAAATGCTCATACTTGCATTTATCAAATATTTCTGTTGTCCTTCCTAATTTAAATACTTTTTCTTCACTACAAATAGGAATTGGAATAATTGGTGTTAAAAAGGTGCATCTAATTCCTACATACTTTTCTGTATAGTCATGCTCCGTAGGAAATTGCTCAATCCCACTCAGTACTCTTGTACTATACCAATAAGGACAAGATTCAACTCTAGGCATTACTTCAACAGCACTATCTACTTGATAATCTGAATAAATTTCTATTCTATCTAAATTATCTTCTGGCGCAGATTGTTTATTATGTTTTTGTTTTAAATATTCAAATAATGTAGGAATATTTTTTATTCCTAGTCATCTATCAAATGCTCAATGCTTTAATATTTCTTTGTTCACTGCGATTGACTCCTTTATCACTATTATAATACAAGAAAAAAGGATACCTTATGCCGGCATCCTTTCATATTCAAAATTATTTTTAATGTTAGTTGCAAAGAATCTTCCTTTAGATTCTGCAGTCTTAAGACTTTCAAATAATTCTTTAGGAACATCTTTGTATTTATAGGTACTTCCTGAAGTAAATTTTACAAATAATTCAGTTCCTTCATAGGCAATACTATTAATAGTAGATGATTCAACGTTTTCAAATAATAACATAATTTTTTCTCTCCTCTTTTATTTCTTTAATTTACTAAAATGATATTGGATTGTACGTAGCGTACATTTATATTCTGTTGTGCATCTTTGTAATGCTTCTTTATGTGAGCAACCTTCTACACAAAACACTTGATACATCGCTAATAATTCTTCATTAATAATTTTCTTATTTCTATGATTTGTTTTCTTTATTCCAAACTGTTGGTAGTAGCGTAAGATTGTTCCTTCGCTATAACCTAGAATTTCAGCAATTTGTTTTAAGGTCTTACCTTCTGAATTAAATTTTAATAAATCTTCTTTTGTAATCTGTTTTTGCTTAGGTTTAGCAATATTATTATGTTTTAAGAATTTTCCTAAAGCACTTATATTACAGTTTAGCAATTTAGAAATTTCTTCTTGGGTTTTACCTTCAACCAGATACCATTGCTTTACTTGCTCAACATCAAATTGTTTAGATTTTTTTAATTTAGTTAATTCAGAAAATTCACAATGCTCACCACCAGATGTTAAATTAAATCCAAGATCATGCTCAGTAGTTCTATATTTTTTAATTAATTCTTGCTCTTTCAAGCATGCTTCTTCTTTTGTTAAATTTTCATAAAGAATTTCATGCTTGAAAGCATCTCAACCATACTTTAAAATCGTATTATTGAAATAAGAATTATGCCTGTATCCTTTTCCGTTTGCTCAACGTTCTACAGGATACTTTCTACAAGTGATACCGAAGTATTTTCTTCCGTCCTGCTTTAAAGTATGACAATATAAGTAATACCTAGGCATTACATTATAACTTCACCTGTATCAGGATCAACCTCGTACTCAGGTTCCAACTCAACACCATTTAGTTTTGCAACTACCTTTGATTTTAAATCTTCTGCTGCTTCTGGATGATCCTCGTAGTATGCTTTGATACCTTCTTTACCTTGGCAACGACATTGTTCGTCATGAGATGTAAACCAGCTTCCTGACTTTTGAATTAAGTCGTACTCTAACGCTAAATCAATAACTTCATCCTTTGCACTGAACCCTTGTCCGAATATTAATGGCACATTAGCAGTCTTCATTGGTACATTAATCTTATTCTTAACAATTTTAATCTTTACATTATTACCGATTACTTGCTCGCCTTGCTTAATAGCAGTAGTTTTTCTTAATTCAATTCTTTGAGATGCAAAGAACTTTAATGCTCTACCACCACTTGTAGTTTCAGAGGGTCCCATTGAGAATCCAGTAGAAACTTTTTCTCTAATTTGGTTAATAAAGATTACTGCACAATTCTTTTCATTTAATGTACCTGTAACTTTTCTCATACACTTACTCATTAAACGAGCAACAACACCAATTGTTTGATCACTCATTTCGCCATCTAATTCTACTTGGGGTGCTAACGCTGCAACTGAGTCTACAATAATTAAATTTACTTCGCTTGATTGAGCAAGCATATCAACGATATCCAATGCTTGTTCTGCTGATGATGGTTGTGTAAATAGCATTGCATCAGTATCTACGCCTAATTTTCTAGCATAAGCAACATCTAAAGCATTTTCTACATCTACATAAGCAACTACACCACCTGTTTTTTGACATTCAGCAGCAAATTGTAATGCTAATGTTGTTTTACCTGAGGATTCTGGGGCATAGATTTCTGTAATCCTTCCATAACCAATGCCTCCACCTAATGCTTTATCAATTAGTAATGACCCACTAGATAGCAAATTTTGAACAATAGGTGGTTGTTCCCCTAATGTCATAATAGTTCCAGCACCAAATTTTTTGTTAATCGCTTTTAAAGCGTCATCTAAACCTTTTGCCATTTATTTTTCTCCTTTTTACCTTATTATTATAATAAAAAAGACTAGTTATGTAAACTAGTCTAAATAATTTTGTCCAAATCTTTTTATAAAATCTTCAGTTGTTTTATTGTAATAAGACATCCATTTTTTCTGTGCCATTTGTTTAAACCTGAGATCAAGTTCTTTATTATTATGAACTGCGACATTAGACATATTGTGATGTAAACTACATAGTGGTAAAATCATTCCATCTTCTTTAGATTTTTTTCTATTTGCAGTTCCGTAGAATACTTCATGTAGTGCTACATTTCTATCTGAACCACAAATATAGCATTGGTCTAAATAAGGAACTAAAATAGAATATCTTTCGGAATCTTTAATTAAATCTTTTTTTCCTGCCATTACTTTGCCACTACCGCCAATTTGTTATTTTTAAACATACCACTGGCGCCATCTAAACCTATGTTATAACTAAACATATACTCATGGTTTTCCCCTGTTACCCACTTAGCTTTAAATTTAAATTCACCAGTTTCAAATTTAGGGAAAGCATATACTTGGACTAAACTACCATAGGATAACCTAAATAAAATATTTACTTGGTCTATAATAACTGAATTATTTATAAGTGTAACTAATACTGTGCCTAGGCATCTAACTACATATTTTTCTAAATGCTCTTCATAACGTTTATCTGGAAGATTAAGTTTTGCACTTCCGCTGTAACCACTTAAAATACTATTGCACGCTTCTCTTAAAACTAAACATTTATTCATATTTAATTTGCCTGTAAGACATTCACTAATTGTTTTAAATTCAGAATGTCTATCTAATTCAGCTGACCATTTAGGACCATTACCTTTAACGATATCAACCATTACTTCTGCTAAAAAAGAATAACCATCATCTACACCTTTACTTAAGTATTCTTTCATAAACCAAGAACTAAAATTAATTCCTTCTGCTAAGCTAGAGTCTGTAAATCCTTTATTTAATAAATCTCTAATAGATTCAAACATTGAAACACTAGAAGGTCTTGCGCCAGTTTTAGTTTTAGCTGAAACTCTAATTTCAGGTAATTTTGCAGGAATAATAGTATAATCAATTAATCTTTCATTTGATTTAGAAGGATATTGTACATAAGTAGATTGTGATAATGCTTGCGAAATAACAGTAGCAAATGCAGTTGCACCATATATTTCAGCATAATCAACTTCTAAACCGCTCTTTATTAGTTTAAACTTATCAGGATCTATACTATTAACTGCGTTTTTAATTTCGTCTGAAACAAACTCAAAGTCAATATCATTTGATTCGCCACTCATTAAATTATCGTATAAAGCAGATAATGAGCTTGAGCTTACTTTTTGAACTGACTCATTTGCAAGTAGTTTTAAGAAGTCATTTATTTCTTCATCTTTTTGGTAATCAATATAATTTGCCATCTTATTGTATTCTATTGATTTACCATTAATGTTGGTCATTAATTTTACAGGAGTTAATTCTTTAGAAATTTTATTTGAGACAACAATATAGTAATCAATACCGTCTAATAAAATTTTAAATGAATTAAATTTTCCAGATGCTTCTGAGTGTTGACTGTACTCTATAAAACTATAAGGATAATCTAATGAAATATTTTTCAGAATATCTTCAACTTTTGCAACAACTTGCTCTGGATTATTTACAGTAATTTTAATTCTAAATAATTGAGCTGGATGTCGTACATTGGATTTACCCATAAGTTCAACACCATCAATTTTTAATACTTCATCTATAATTTGATTTCTAATCCTATTTATGTCAGTATGACTTAAATCTTCATTAAGTGCATTTAGTCCTAAACCTTTTCTAGTATCATTGAATAATTGTTTTGCTTTTTCTCCTTCAAAAGGAATTATTGCTTCAAATTCTTCAAAATTACCCTCGCTTGCTAATTGGCGCGCTTTAGATGCAGAAATAGTTTCAATCTTATCACCACTTTCTTCATCCCTAGTACCCGCAGAAACAAAGTTGATGGAATTATAAGAATAATTTATTTTTCCAGACTTATCTGGTTTATCATTATAAGCTAATAATACTTTATCAGTAGAATACTGTCCTTGTAATCTATCTGAACCACAAACATAGATAATATCTGTGTATTCATTATTTAATTCTTCTAATACATTTACTAACGTTTTTGCAGGAGAATTAACAACATCTATATGTTTAAATGCTTCTTGACAATACTTTAATTTAGTATCATAATCTAAAGGATTTTTCTTTTTGTCACAAGAATGACTTAAAAATAACAATGGATCAGCATTATTTTTCATTGCTTCAAGCTCTAGGGTTTTTACTAATTGTAAATGTCCTAGAGTTGGCGGATTTAACCTACCAAAAGCAACAACTGCAGTCTTTTTAGGTTTTCCTAATTTTTCATTTAGTTCTTCGCTAAAACCTCTAACAAAATCATCTGATCTATTTGCATTAGAAAAAGTTGATCGATCGACTAATTTTACGACATTTCCATCTTGATCACTCATAGCGCTACCTTCACCGTCAGTGGGAATATAACCACGAGATAATGAGTTAAAGAAAGTATTAAAATCACCTTTCTTAGGAAATAACTTTAACATTTCCATTTTAATTTCTGCTGCAGTATTTAAGCATTCTACTAAAGTTCTTAATACGTCTCTATCATTATGTATTAAATCATCTAAATTGAGCAATGCTAAGTCATAAGTTGATTTAGCTTTTTCTTTTCCTTTATCTGTTTTTAAAGTAGCTTGCTTTTTATCATATTCATTTAATAAGCGCCCTGCTACAAAATTATGTAAATCTTCTTCAAAAGTGTTTAAATCTAAAGTAATAACTGCTTTATCAGAAATATATTTATTTTCAAATAAATTCCAATACTTAATAAAAATTGGATTATTTAATAATTCTTCATAAACAGGATTATTTTCTAATTGCCCTTTAAAGTATTTAAACTTTTCAGCTAACATTGTAATTGAATCTAGTTTAGCGGTAGGTTTATTTAAAGTAGGAGTCATTATATAAGTATCTCTAGAAACATTTTTAAGTCTATTTAAGTTAACTTTGAATGATTGCCTTTTAGAATCAAGATTTCCTGTGTAAATAGTATGGAAACAAATTCCAAAAGTGGAATTAACTATTTTTTCATACGCAGGTGATAACTCATTAACGGCATAAATAATCTTATTAGGTTGGAAAGTAATATATTCTGTACCTAAAATGCTTAATTGTTTTAACGTGTTATCTGTGTATAAGCAATCACCTTGCCATGCTTCTCCATATGGAATTGAAATAGCTAAATCAAGACAGTGTAATAACTTATCACACATATCTTTACGGTCACCATACTTATCTATAATATCAGCTCTAGAACTTAATACATTATTAGCATTCTTAGTAAAAGACTTAAGGCAAATAGAATTATCTGGATATCCTTCAAAATGACTCCACATAAAAACACTTGGAGCGCCATCAACCTTATAAGTATAATTGATAGAATCATCTAACATATTATCAATTTTGTATTCTAGTTCATCTAACCCTTCTTGTCCAAAAAGTACTAAATCTTCAAAATGGGTCATATGAGTATTAAGTCTTGTCATAGTAATACCTCCAACAGTCATTAATATTATACACTATTTTCTATAAAAGTAAACCCTTTTTACATGTAAACTATCTTTACATAGATGTAAACTTTTTTTACATAGACGTAAAGAATCTTTACATGGATGTAAACTATCTTTACACAATAATATAGAATATATAATAGATAAATACTAAAGAAGATAATATAGAAGTTTTTTTTGCGCCGTAGGCATATAAAAATTTTAGTATAAATAAAACTCTTACAATGTAAGAGTTAATACATAAGAAGAGAAAGAAGAGAAGAAGCGCCCAGGGTAAAAGAAAAACTGCTGAATAGCAGTTTTTCATAATAATCATTTTAAAGTACCATATTCGAACGTTTTCTATTTTGAGTATAATTTATCACCCAATCTGTAAACGTGTCCCAGAATTGATTTATTTAGATGTGGGATATGCTCTAACTTCTTTCGTGTAGGTCTAAACCCTTTAGAATCAAAATTACATCAGTATCAGGTGCTTTCATACTCACTAATTTAATCGTGCCATCACCCGTAATTAAAGTAGTAATATATGCTCTATTTTTTATTTGTGTCTTATAGGCAATTTCAGTATCTTCTATTGGATTTACCCTGATATCCCACACAGGTGCGTCTGTCTCTTTTACATATTGTAAATCTTCATAATCTTCTTTGGTAAGGTCACAGACAAAATAGTCACCTTCTTCATACCATTTATTTTGGGCAATAGAAAAGGTATCTATTTCTTTTCTAGCATAAGTATCATAGATAACTTGTTTATAGTTATCTTTATGTGCAAGAGGATATATTTCGATATCTCCTCACTCTTGATTTAATAAAATTACGTCTTTTCTTTCTGCCATATTATTCCATTAATTTCTTAAGTGCTTGGTCCAGTGTATCTGCTTCGCAAAATTCAGCGCAGTTAATCCAGACTGACACCTGCTTTGCATCCGCTACGTATTCTGCCATGTTTCGTATATATATATATTTATAGTTATATTTCTTTGTCTCGTATAGGAATAATGTAGGTAGGAGTCGACGTATTTTTCTATAAAATTGAATCCAAGTTCGTGCAAAGCAGTTATTTCTTCTTCTACCTGATGTTTTTCTTCATCAGTGCGTAAATTTCCTACAAATCTAAGTTCATATTTATTCATATTATTCCATTACCTTTTCTAAAAGTGCATCTAAATCGCGATCATTAAATCTAAACTCTTGGGCGGGATGCGGGATAAAAACCTTTGCAATCCACTTAGGGTCAGAAAGACACTTTGGTGCTCTAATTTGCATTCTTAATGACGCATTAAAATCTTTGGTGTACATAGGACCGTCATTAGATCTTTCAGTAGTCTCAAAACCGAGCTCCAATAGAGCTTTTTTACCTTCAGCATGCTCGGTTACTATCTGAGAAAATTGCTGAATGGCAGGCTCCACACTAGAAATACTGTCGCGAATTTGTTGTAAAATTTCTTTACTCGTCATTTGTAACCACTCAGATTTTCCTGTAGATAAGTTACCAACACGAACACTAAATGCTTCAGGCAGGTCCTGATACCAAACGATTGCCAGAAAAGCATTTGACAGAATTTGATACTCTTCCTGATCAGTACAGTATATACGCATTGCTTTGTTCCCTGATTTGTCCACTACAATATAATTTGCTAACTGTGGAAATTCTTTTAAAATTTTATCATAAAGTGCATCGAATGTCATATCTATTTCATTATCTCCTCCAGCATTTCTCCAAAATCTTGTCCTGCATAAATACTTTTTGAGTAATAACCACCACCAGCGTCAGTCTTAACACTAGCAGTGTATCCCACCCATTCCTCATCTAGCGTGAAATGATCAATAACAACATGTAAGCGTATACGGGCATTAATTTCGAAATCATACCACAGGGTATTTTCATGCCCAAACCTAAAGGTAAACCCTAGGTCTGCTAATCTCTCTATATTAGCTTTAGTTGTATTTTTTAGTTGCGCATCTGTGAATATATCTAAAAAATCCATTTATATAAAGTTCATAATTATTTCACTACCTCCTCAAGTGCTTGGTCTAGGGCATCTTTCCAACAAAAATGAGTTCCATTAATCCAGACATGTATATGTCTGTCATACTGATAACACTCACAATTATTTATTCGTATCATTATAGGAAATGTGCGACCATCAATTTGTAACGCTCTAAAATAATCTATGAAATATAGATCACCATATTTAAGTTTGAGTCTAAGTTCATGCAAAATAGCAATTTCTTCTTCTACTTGAGTTTTCTCTTTCTTGGTAGATAAGTTCTCTATAAATTTAAGTTCTTCTTTATTCATCTGATTTCATTGCCTCTTGAAGCACTTGAGTTAGGTCATCGCCCTCACTAACTGTAGTAAAAAGATGCACCAATTTAATGCGAAATTTTTGCTCCGACGCTTTCTCTAAATTGTAAATATAAAGCATTATATTAGGCATTTTGAGATATTTATAGCGTATCATACTAAATAGTGTAACACTACCATCATAAACAAAACCTAGCTTATGTAAAAGGTTCATATCTTCTAGTGTTTGATCTTGCATTTTTTTCGACTGAAATTCCTCTATAAATTTGATTTCACCTAAACTATAATTATTCTTCATACATTTATTATACAGCAAAAAAGAAAATATGTAAAATAAAAAAAGAGCACTTTTCCAGTGCTCTTAATTACCCCAGAATTTATTGCGATTTTAATTAAAACCAGTTCTCAAAGAACCAATCAAATAATGAATTACTGTTATTTACAGTTGTATGGAAACTTCCATATTTCTTTAAGAACTCATCTAGCTTTGCTTTAGCGTCTTTGTATGCTTCATTAGCTTTGTTATAAGCTTCTTCAACCTCTTTTGCTGCTTTAGCTCTTTCTTCCTTAGCAACAAGGTCTTTCTTCTTTTTTTCGTCTAAAGCTAATTCAGCTTTTTCAAGTTCTTCAGTTGTGTCATAAACTTTATTAAGTTTTTCAGAAAAGTATTTCATTTTTTAATCCTCCTATTGATTAATTTTCAGCTGATCCTGTTCAGCTTTTATCTATATTTAAAAATAGACACTGAGGCGCTATCTATTCTAAACCCTTGATATCTTTATAATATACATAGTAGTCTTCAAAAGTATTAAATTCTTTTTTTAAATTTTTACTATTATTATAGCATTCTAATAATTGTTCTCTACTAAAAAAATTAGGATTATTTGTACCGACTATCAATGTTTCTTTTGCCCTATTGTATACTCTTTTGTTGTCATTCTCAATATGTCCCCATGGTGTTTTCTTCATCTAAAGTACCTCCATTTAACATAATTATAATAACGTAAATAGTTTAAATTGTAAACTATGTTTTTATGATAGCTTAAAATCTTTGCCTTCATTTCTAATAATTAAATTTGGGTATTGTTTTAAAACGGCGAGTCTTAGTAAGGCATTGTCCAAATTCTCTTCTGTATTGATGATAATTTCATGGTATGTTTTATGTCTAAATAAGCTAATAATAGATATTAATTCAGGTGTAGAACCTTTAACTGTTAGGTCAAAAATTTCTATACTATCGCCTTCATTATAGTTATCAACTAGATTGCGAATATTATTTAAATCTGTCGAAAATATTTTCATGCTGTTTTCCTCCTACAAAAAAAGAGCAGTACTGCTCTTTTAATTTCTATTCTTTGGCAAGATCCTCTATCATTTCTTCAAATGAATCATATGTGCGGTTCACTATGGTTCTGTGTAATGAACGGTCATAGACATAAAATTTATAAAATGAAATAGCTTGGTCTATTGCCGATTGTTCTAATAAAATAATTCCAATTTCTTTTTTATCAGGAAATCCTGATGTTAATTGGTAGCTTAATTGGGATAGCGATGGTACATGCTCTAATCCCAATTCAAGGAGTTGTTTCTCTTCCTCGGCAAAGGGCTTAGCCTCAACATCAGCTTTGACCTTTTGTGCCGCTTTATAGCAAGTATCAAAAGCAGACAATAAGTCTTCACATTCATTAGGTCGACACTGTGCTTTTAATAAATAAGACCCGGCAGCGTTTTTAGGAAGATACCAGTAATTACGCAGACGCGAATATTTATTATAAATTAAGCTATAGCGAGGTCCATTAGGAGTGCTATCTAAAGTAAGTGTCAATCTAGGAATTGCCACTGTAACCGGTCTAAGCGTATTTTTAACTTCTATTCCAAAATCAAATGTCCATTTATCTGGAGCGGAGCTGGCATAGCTAATCTCAAACTCTGGATATTTATGTTCTACTTCATCTAATAATTCATTTATTTCCATCTTTTACCTCACTAAATACACATCGAAATAACCGTTGTAGTTATCCGAATAAGTTTCCGCATGACTTCCAACGAAAATGTCTATATGATAGTTATTTATACCACCACCAACATCTTCTGCCACATATTCTATTCCATTAATAATTACATGTGAACCTAATGGAATTATATTAGGATCCACTGCAATTGTGTGATTAACCTGTGGTGCAACTCCTAAAGCGGTTGTTCCTATAAACTCTTCTTGACACTCGTAACAGTCATCATAAGCGGTTATTAAAAATTCTCCAAGATATAATACAGAAGATTGCTTTTCTTCTAATTTAGCAATTTTTGAAAGAATATTATTTGTAAATTCTTTAATATTAGGCGTTTCTGTCGCTTCTGGCAAACAAATAGTATTTAGGTAAGTAAATTGCTTAGGCTCTTCTTTTCGTGCAAATATGAAGACGAAAACACTTCCTATAATAATAAAAGGAATTAAGAGTATAAATACATGAAACCAATTTATTTTTCTTTTCTTTTTCATGTACTTATTATACACCTAATTCCTATTTTTGTAAATCGTCTATTAGATCTTTTTGCAATAATTCAATTCACTCATCTATAGTATGAGGAGTTTCATTATTATCTTCTTCCTCTTTTTGAAGAAGCTTAATTACATTATTTACAATCTTTTCATAGTTTACCATTCTTCTTTTGGTCTCTCTTTCTTTCGTGCTACTCTCGCATTTATTTCATTCTCAAGTAATCGATTCATTTTAGAAAGTGTAGTAAGAGTTTTTAAATCAGTATTAGCATCACTTAATAAAGTCATAATTATTCCTCTATCTCACAATCTGGCTCAAATACTATTTCATTATCAGTAGAGTATAAACCTGCACAGATAAGATTTGTATGAACATCATTAAATAAAATTGTTAGCAAAGATGAATAGTTCGCCATAAAATCGCATAGAATTTCTTGTGAAAATTCTTGAATTTGGTCTAAACCGTACGAATAGATAATAGCGTGCGTTAGTTCATGCTTTAGTGTCCGTTTAAATGCTCCACTGGATAAATCTTCTTCAATTGTAATTGTTTGATGACGATAATCAGTCAGTCCAATGTTATCTCCTTCTAGAGGTTGTACCTCTACCATCCATGAAAGTCCATTGATTTCACAACTAGTATTTAAAGTTGTTGTTTCAGGTGTCATTTATTTTAACCCTCCATTTACATAATTATTATAGAGCTTAAAATAAAAATAGTAAACTAAGAAATTAGCTTACTATTTGTTCAATTACTTCTTGTAGGGTATCACCTGTTATTTCTGTAACCTTTCCATCAGCAGAGGTTATTAACATAAATTTAGAATACATAGCAAATTTATCAAATCCAGGCATATAGATACGTACAGATACTAATGGGAGTGCGCGTCTACCCTCACCAAATATATCCAGCTCAAACTGAGACTTTGACCGCTTATACTGGGTAAATCTGTAGTCTTGGAGAAATTTGATATCTTCCTTATATTGATCTGACTCCAAATATTTAATCAAATTATTATAGGTAGGAATCAATTTATCTAAGTAATCTATAATATCATCTTCAGAGCATTGATTTTTGCTCTCTTTATTTATTATAAACGGATAAGAATATGTTTCTAGATAAGCATCTATTGTGTACGCAGGAAAATCATTTTTTGAACTATGATACTCTGAGATTGTGCACAATTTTAAGTTTTTATATTCAAATTCTGCTTTTGGATCAAATGTTCCAGTTAAAGTAAATTCAGGGTAGTTATCACAAATAAATTGTAAAAAATCTTTTGAATCTTTATACGACATATTTTACCTCTTATTATACTATACAAATTTATACGGTTAAAGTTTCTTTATGACATCAGTTTAGTTATTACTTCTTCTACTGAACTTTCGTAAACTGACATTATAAGTAATCCATTTTTCAAAATTTCTCCACGCCATGGATGAAATTTTACTGCCTTAGATATTGTTATAATAAGTTCTTCTAGATTGAGTACATAGCAGTCTAATGGGTTTAGAGTACTTCCGGACCATACATAGACAAATCCTAAGCTGTTTAAGTACTCTCTTTCTTCTTGTGAACATTCCATACTTTCTTCTTACTCCATAAGTTTAGTTACTACTTCTTCTACTGATATCCCACCAGTTGCTTTTATAACAGATAGATTTTTCCAAATTTGTCCAAACCACATACCAGTATCCATTTCTTTTCTTATCTGTATATTAAGTTCACCTAAGTTAAACTCATAGCGATTATCTTGCCTTAAATAACCACCATAATATACAAACTCAAACCCTAAACTGTAGAGGAAGTCATTTTCTTCCTGCGTAATCATTATGCGTCTTTCTTTTTAAGAAGTTTGAATGTATTACTCATAATTGTTTCATAGTCTGTAGATTCAAATAAGCATGCGGGACACATTTTAGTATTACCTTCGAAGTCTTTTTCTTCAACTTCTACTAGACCTGTTAATTTATATCCATTTTTATCAAATGCAAGCGCTAGATTTTGAAAACCTGAGAAACCAGAAGAAATTGTAAATTCATTAATATTTTGTTCTTTTAGTATTTCAGCGTATGCTTCAGCTTGATTATCAAATATTGCTTCCTTAAAATCTAAATATTTTGCTTCATTTCTGCGTTGCTGCTCGTAAGCTCTGTAGATAGCGCAAGCAGCAATCTTCTTTTCTTCAGTATTGTAACTATTTATTAAATCATTATACACTTTATTTACTTGTGCTTTTGCAGTTGTTGTATCTATTTTATTGGCATCAAAATCCTTTTGTGTTTGTGTTACGATTTCATAAATGTTTTCAAAAATATTCATCCTCAATTTCCTCTTTTCTTTACGTATTTATTATACCATGAATGAATAAAAAATAAACTAAAAAACTCCGTAAATTTAAAAAACCCCCGGACCCGAAGGACACCGGAGGATAAACTGGAAAAATTTATCCAATTTAATAAGAAAAGATAGGGTTTAAATTTTTGAGCGTACCTTAAAAACCCTTATAAGAAAGTATATTTGAGTCTTCACCCTGCATACTGTTATATCGGAACTATATTCTGCCATACCGAGAACATATGTGAGCTATAAGTAGCGATCTTATAACTATATGCCCCTTTCGAGCGGTAAGAGGATTGATTACCCCTAGCTTTCATCAATCATTCACTTTCTAAAATCTTGCAATTCTTTAACCAAAGAATAAACAGGTTTTACCCTATTAGATTTTTCCAAATTATGACTACTCGAACCGTAAACTCGTCTTATACCTAGATTGCTCTAGTTCAATTGGAAATCTCGTTATTCGCATTTCCTAGGTTTGTCAAGTTGCGAAGCTTAAACCTAACTAGGATTCGGCAATGCTGTTAACACTGCTTTCTATTGCCGAGACGACAAGAATCGTGCCATTAATTTCGATATTGTATGTACCACCAACACCACAAAATTCTCATTTAAGAACCTGAATAACTATATCACTATAGAAACCCATTAACTATTATTAGCTATCGTTAATAAATTGCCAATTGTGTAACCAAAGTATTGTTGATGTCTCAGCTGTATAACCTTACATCTTCACTGAGTTAAAATACTTTCTTATAAGAATTTTCAAAGAACTTTAAATAATATACAGGAAAATTTGTTTTCCTTTGGCGTCCGTGGCAGGGTTTGAACCTGCGCACCGATTGCTCGATCTAACAGTTTAGCAAACTGTCCTCTTAACCACTTGAGTACACGGACATTTTTTGGTAGGCGTAGCAGGAATTGAACCTACGATCTTACCCTTATCAGGGGCATATTCTAACCAACTGAACTATACGCCTATAATTTGACAGTTACATGTAACTGTCAAATAACGATTGATTCATTTCAATTGCTTCCATGGTCTGGATAATAGGATTTGAACCTATAACCTCCTGATCCCAGGCCAGGCGCTCTACCAAGTTGAGCTATATCCAGATAATTGAAGGGGTTTTCAGTCTCCCTTCTCGACCTCTCGGATATGTTTTCAGTCTCTATCCCGACCAGCGTACGCTGCTGTTACGTCAGCGAATTGCTCATTTGTCTAATTGGCATTTTTTGAGCCTGACCTTATTTGAGTTGCATATCAGGTAGCAACATGCATTTGTGCGCGTAACTTTGCTAATGCGAACATGTCCTTACGCAGGACTGGTGCTGATTGAGAGAATCGAACTCCCACTAGATGCTTACAAGACAACTGTTCTACCATTAAACTAAATCAGTATATGGCAGGGACTAAATAATATACAGAAAATAAATTTATAATTTTTAGACCCTTCCCTTAGTAAACCCCGCAGGGCATGTATTAGCTAAAATATTAACTTTACCATCAGTATACCAATGCTTTCCATACGCGGGATTAGCACTTCCAGCATTCCAAGAAGTCATTTTTGGTTTTTCGTGTAGTTTGTGGTATTCTTCCGTTGACATAGTCAAGCGCTCATAGAAATCACGAGGGGATTTTACATTATAAGTTGTTTTGCAATATAATCACATATCTTCTAAATCGTAACCATATAATAACTTATATGAAAAGTCTTTAGGAACAGAATTAGCTTTTGCTTCAACTAAGTTTTTATCTGCGCGTTCTGATTTTAATTCTACAATAGTATTAGTATCAGGAAGATAAAAATCAGGAATATACACATGTGGACTATTTTGCCACACATACTCAAAAGTAAATTTACAGCGCTCTATTTTAATGTCATGGTCTAAGCAATACACCAAAAAGATCAATTCATAACTAGATTGAAATGGCAAATCTTTGTAATAACCGTGATAACTGGAACTGCAATTTGTACTTCCACAAGCGATAGCAATTTTTTGTTTAGTTTCTAGCGAGTGTGGGCGTGAGCTCGAACAAGAACGAGAGCAATAAATACCGGTTCCAATTTTTTTATAAAATTGTTTACCGCAAGTCTTGCAAAAATGCTGCTCGCTATCCCACTGCGCTTGTTTTGCATCTCGTACTGCTTTACACTTCGCTTTATAAGCTGCAGTTGCTAATGCCAGGTTCTGTTTAGCACATCTCATTCGTGCTTCCCATTTTTCATCCCCAAGATTAACTCGGCAATTAGATTTGTGGGCATTGAAACTCTGAGCATTTGTATAAGTTTTTCCGCATTTACATGTGTAAATGCCTGCGTATTTAGATGTCTTCATAGTTAAAATCTGGCAAGTGTGATAGGACTCGAACCTACTCCCGCGGTTGTGGGCGCCGCTACCCGGTTTTGAAGACCGGTGTGCTACCATTACACTACACACTTATTAATGCTGGATTCACTATTTATGATACCAGCTAGACCCAAACAGTTCCTAGCTCTCTCCACAGAACATGACTCCGATCCCGAGACGTCACTGATAACCGAGTGCGTACGCTTTTGGTTGCGGATGGAAGATTCGAACTTCCGACCTCCAGGTTATGAGCCTAGCGAACTACCTCTGTTCTAATCCGCGATATTAAGAAGTTCCTTAACTTCTTCTTTATTATAATATACGACTTTAAATTTGTAAACTATTTTTTACTTATTTTTTCGTATATTTTTCGTGCTTTACCTTAAGCACATAAATATAATAACATGAAAGAATAAAAAAAGAAACTAGTTTTTAACTAATTTCTTCTATTTAGTTATTTGCTCAATTAATTCCTTAAGTGTCTTGTAGAAAGCATAATCATCTTTAGGAATTTGTATTGACTTATTTTCAGTATCAATAGTTGCAGTATATTGAGTTGGGAATCCATTATTAAATACTGTAATATTAATAGTTACTACTATCCATTTTCCAAATTCTTTTTCAAATCTACCATTATCGATGACCGCAATATTCATAAACTCATGAGGTTCGTAGTACCCTGATGAATCCATAACATCCCATTTAGTAAAACCTAAATCATCTAATAAAGATAAATCTTCAGTAAAATCAATTTTTAGATAGTCACTTATTTGTTTTGAAATTTCTTCTGATATTTTCATATTTACTTCATTAACTCCTCTAATGCCTGTTCCAGCGTATCTGCATAGCAAAATTCAGCACCATTAACCCAGATCGCTATATGCGCAGTACCTTGTATAAACCTCTCCTTATTTCGTATACGTATAGTTATAAAAAGAGGAACATCCTCAGTTAGGAGTATTTTTTTTACGATAGTCCAGCGAATGTGAAAACGCATATTCTAGGGCAAACCCTAGTTCGGACATGGTAGTGATTTCTTTTTCTGCTTGCTTCTTCTTGTCATCAGTAGATAAATTTTCTATATATTTAAGTTCGGTTTTGGTCATATTTATTTAATTAATTCCTCTATTACTTTATCTAATGAGTCTTTTTCTATATGATGTTGACTCCCATTAATAAATCCATGATAGCGCTCTATGTCATTGGCATAGTCATAGTCGAAGTAGATATTAATTCTAATCCTTTGTAGTTTTTTACCAAAACCCATAATGCATTCGCCAGTGTCTGGGTCTAGCCCACGCAATCCTGATTCGTCGATACCCAAATTTTCTAGTTCTTCTCCAAACTCAATGAATTCATTTATAATTTCTTTGCTAACACCAGCATTCACAAGCGCTTCCATAAAAGATTTTTGAGTTGTGTAATACATCATAATCTAAGCTTCTCCTACATCAGTTAACACTTTTATTAATTCGTCAAGGGTGTCTCTTTCAAATCTCTGATAATGCCCAATAATTCCTACATAATATGTTCTATTATTAATACTTCCGGAATCATAGACACACTGGAGTTTAACTCTGATCCCTTGTATATATTTAGAGTACCCTAGAAAAAATTCTCCTGTATGATCGTTAGAGGTTAGGTCAATCAAACCATCCATACCGAGGTATTTTATTTCGCGCTGAAAATCAAGAAAATTATTTATAACTTCATCATCCGCGCCTGCACTTACTGCTGCATTTAAAAAAGCTCCTCCATCTTTATAAATCATATTTTAATCTCCTGTCTCATCAGTTAACACTTTTATTAATTCGTCAAGGGCGCTTCTTTTGAATCGTTGGAAATTTCAAATAATTCTCTCATAATATGTTGTATTGTTTGCAGAATCATAGACACACTGGAGTTTAACTCTGATCCCTTGTATATAGTTAGAGAATCTAAGCAAAAATTCACCTGTACGATCGTTAACGGTCAAGCTTATGTAACCCTCCATGCCAAGGTCCTTCATTTCACCCTCAAAATTGGTGAATTGCTGTATAGTATCTTCATTAGCGCCCGCCTTCCGTGCTGCTTCAAAAAAAGACGCTTTATCTCAATATATCATATTTTAACCCCCTAAAACTTGGTTCATCAGTTCATCAAAAGTATTCGTGGTATATCCTTCTATAACTTCATATACTCCATCTTCGTCCTCTTTATAAATCCCACACATAAATGGAGAGTAATCCTCAGGAATTTCATCCGGCGTAACAAAAATTACTTCTATATAGGTTGATTCTATCTGAGTGCTAAAAATTGCACAATGACTATTGAACTCATTATAATCGCCCATATCGGGTTCTTGTAGTGATTCTTGAACATTATCGAAACCTAGATTAAGTAAAGTATCCCGATAGTAAGAATATTCTTTTATTTGATTAGCATCTTTTAACTTTTCACAAAATTCATTAAATTTCATTAGTTTACTCCATTAGTTGTCGTAAGAGCGAGTCTAGATCGTCTGCCATGAATTCAGCAGCATCATGGGATGTAAATGCGACAAATCGTTTCTCACGGGGAATCAGCCTCAACTCGTCGTTTGTATTTATGTATACTTTTAATGGAGGGTAGTGATAGGAGATCCAGTAACTTTGTGAGTTGCTGATACTAGCATCTGAATATACAAACCCCAGATCATGTAACTGATTGATAGCATCTTCTATCTCTTTTCTAGCAGATTCATCTTTAAAAGTTTGCACAAACTTAACTTCTATTTCATTAAATTCCATATTATTTCATTACCTCAGCGATCATCTCTTCAAAATTTTTGCTTGAGCTAATAAGCACACCCTTAAACGAAGCAGAATACACTATACCAGTTGCAAAGGAGTCAATTTTTATAGCTAACCAATTATCACCGAGATCATATAAATAACCTAGATAGTCTGGTCTACCGCATTGAAATTTAACCCCAAATTCATGCAAAGTTTTTATGTTTTGCTTAACTATATTTCTTTGTGCTTCATCGGGAAGACGATCTAGAAAATCTAATTCTATTAAGTTCATAATTACTTCGTAAGCAACTCCAATGCTTGTTTTAATGTGTTTGTTTTACAAAAGTCAGTTCCGTTAACCATAACTGCTATATGACTACATTTAGGGTAAGGGTATCTCTCACGATTACCTAAATATATGTCCACCAGAAATGTTTTATCCCCGCCTCGCACCATTCTATGATATTCTATCCCGTATGGGTCACTATACTTAAGCTTGAATCCAAGTGAGCGCAAAGTAGTTATCTCTTCTTCTGCCTCTTCGAGCGCTCCAGTATTAGGTAGGTTTTTTGCATATATAAGTTCACGACTATTCATATTTAGTTTATTAGCTCCTCGAGCATTTCTTCAAAATTTTGCCCTTTATAAATAAGTTTTGCGGTAAAAAAAGCATCAGGTTTTGTATTAAGAAAAGCAGTATATGATATATGGGAATTGTCCAATGCTGCAATGATCACCTGTAAATAAGTGTTTTCTACAACGTCAAAGTCATAAAATAGATTACTTTCATCGCCTATCCCAAATGTAAATCCAAATTCAGTCAGTCTTTCTATGTTAGCTTTAGTTGTATTTCTTAATTCCTCACCACGAAGACTATCTAAAAAATCTAATTCTATTCCATTCATACTTATTTTGTTATCTCCTCAAGTGCCTGTTCTAAATTATTTGCATCGCAAAATCTTGTTCCATTCACCATGACTTTTATATGAGGACCAAGTGAGTCATACTCACAATTTCTTACGCGTATAACGATAGGAAATCCTCTTCCATCCACTTGTATCCTTCTGATGTAATCGATTCAGTACGTACCACTGTATCTAAATTGAAACCCTAAATCGTACAAAGTAGTTATTTCTTCTTCTACCTGTTTTCTCATTTCTTTATTAGAGAAATCTTTTATAAATTTACGTTCATCATTATTCATATTTAGTCCACCAGTTCCTCCAGTGCTTGATCCAACGTGTCAGTGTTACAAACAGCATTTCCATTAATCCAGACTGCTATATGTTGAACGCCAGGTTTATATAGTACAGGATTTCTCAAAAAAATAATTACAGGTTGTATTCTGTTGTCACCATATACTACCTTGGTATATTTTAATACGTTAGGAGTATAATTTTTAAGTGCAAACCCAAGTTCAGATAAAGTAAGTATTTCGTCTTCTACCTGTGTCTTTAATTCCTCGCCATCCAGGTTTTTTGTAAATTCTAGTTCATTTTTATTCATTTTAATTCATCAGCTCCTTCAATACTTGCGCTAAGTCAGCGCCTTCACAAATAGTATTGTCGAAGTGCTGCACTTGAATGCGAGAGTCTTTATTAAAACTATAAATAGCAAGTTCTAGTTGTGCTTTGGGATAAGCATAAAATACTACGTAAAAATTTGCACTATAACCAGCATAGTTAAAACCAAGCTCATGCAAAAGGGTAATCTCTTCTTCTGCCTGATGCTTCATTTCATCAGTGGGCATCTTTTTTATAAACTCTAGCTCATCTTTATTCATCTTAGTTCATTACCTCCTGGAGTACTTGGGTTAAATCATTGCCTTCACCAATGATAGTAAAAAAGTGTGCTAGTTCAATGCGAGCTTTTTGACCTGTTACTTTCTCTAAATTATAAATATAAAGTGCTATATTAGGCACTTTTGGATATTTATAGTGTATCATGCTAAATAGTATAGTACTGCCACCATACACAAAACCAAGTTCATGCAAAAGGTCCATGTCTTCTATTGTTTGTTCTTGCATTTTTTTCGATTGAAATCCCTCTATAAATTTGATTTCATTATAATCATAACTTTTCTTCATACATTTATTATACAATAAAAATAAAAATATGTAAAATAAAAAGCTGATTGCTCAGCTTTGTTAAATAGTTTTTAGCTTAATTTTTCTATTAAGTAAACAGTTACACTTGCGTTTTTGGTCTCTGAGCCCATTACAGCACCATTATATTTACCATATGCAGTTACGCCGTAATAGCAACTTAATACTCCTGTTGAAGCATTATATGATTTTGTGAAGGAACCCTTGCCATAAGGGTGTTCCTGAATACCTGAAACACTTACTTCAAAATCACCAACACCACTTACGGATTTAATAAAGAAATTATCAGCAGTTAGCTTTGTATAGTCTACATTAGGCACTAATGTTTTTACATTAAAAGATGTTGCTGTTCCTAATAATATTGGGATATTTCCCCCCCCCTTGATCTTAATTAAATTTTTCATTTTTTCTCCTTTTATTCAAGTACTATCTTCGAACAACTCATTGAGGTTGTCCAGTTATTTTGACCAAAATATACATTCGCAGTTTGCCCTTTTTCACATATTGCAATTAAATTACCAGTATAACCATAAGAAGTGGTATTAATACGTCTTAATAAGGTGACTCCTGTGCTTTCAAGCGTTTGTGCTATAGCACCACTACCAGTCGAAGTTACATTTACGAACACAATACATTTTTCAGTCGCTGTATAAGTGTAACTGTAAACGTAGTTTTGGGTAGCACCAGTTGAAACAAGTGTTGCATTTCCTAGATCTAAACCATTATCATTTTTAATTAAATTTTTCATTTATTTTTACTCCATTACTTTATACAGGTCCACTGCTATAGGTGAAATATCCAGGTGTGCTTGCTGTATCAATTCTAGCATAAGTTTTATCAATATAGCTTGAATTGTATGTAGTACCATTCTCTCCAACTAGGGATGTGCAACCATAGAACATATTACTTGACGTTGTTACGTTAGTTGTTACAAAGCTTGACTTTACATAGATTGCTGTTAAACTTGAGCAATCACCAAACATATAAAACATATTAGTAACATCGCTAGTATCAAAGGTAGACAAATTCAAGGTTGTTAATTTTGAGCAATAATCGAACATATAGCTCATGCCAGTAACTTTGCCTGTGCTAGTGCTGGACAGATCTAGTGATGTTAAGCCTGAGCACCTATAGAACATACCTTGCATATTAGTAACATTGCTTGTATCAAGGTTGGATAAATTTAATGCTACTAAATTGCTACGGTTATAGAACAAATGACTTAAATTAGTGGCACAAACCACGCCCGCTTCAAAGTTTAAACTAGTGATTGTTCCGGTTGCTAACTGAACAGAATAATTGTCAGCCCAATTACCGATTTTTGTTATATAAGTCTTACCTACAATCGTTGCTGAAGCAGGTACTGTATAGGAAGTTGAAGAACCGTTATATGCATGTAACCAAATATATCTATCATCTGTTAATTCATAATCCCAATCATTTTGTCATGTTGTAGTTGGGAGTCATGTATCCCAATACATTAGCTTACCTCCGTAGTTACTAAAGTATAAATAGTACCACTTAGTGCCGTTGCATCTTCTGTATAGAAGGTTAAGCTATTAGCACCAGTATCAACCACATGTGCTACGCTGTCCAGTAGCGCATCATTCATAACTAGATTTTGAACCATTGAATTAGCAGTTAAACCACTTATGGTAACAGTAGCAGAATATCCATATTTACTATCACTATCCCATTCGCAATAAGAACTCATTTGTGTAGGTGTAACAGATACTGTAATATTTGAATGGATAACTGATTTATTTTGCTTAGCTTCTAATGCAGTATTAATTACTTTATTTTGCACTGGGTTAGTCGAGGAACTGCTTAATGCACTATCGACAGTTACTTTAGTAGCGCCACTAGCAATACCATCTAGCTTAGATTTATCGCTCGAAGACATCAAACCATTAGCGCTTGTAGTCGCTACGCTTGAAGTAGGTGGTGTATAGCCTAAAGCGGAGGTAACGTTTGTCTTAGAGACGCTGATTGTTCCGCTTGAGTTTGTTATATTAGAACCTGTTTTCACGCCACCTAATATGCTTGATGTTGCAGTAGGCAATGAGTAATTATTTGCATTTGCTGCCACACCATCCAACTTAGATTTATCCGATGCTGACATCAATCCAGCGGCACTAGTAGTTGCATTTGAATAAGTTGTATCCGGTGTAACAATATTACCACTACCTAGGATTGAAGTACCATTAACAGTTTTGATATTAGTTCCTGATACCAATGTAGCTTGCTTACCATTTAAAGTATTAGTAATTACTTTATTCTGAACAGGATTAGTAGAGGATGTACTTAGCGCATCATCAACTGTCACAGTAACCGCAATATCCCCACTTCCTAATAATGATTCACCACTAATAGTTTTTATATTAGTTCCACTAACTAATTTATCTTGTTTATTGCCTAAAGTAGACTCAACTCATTCTTTGGTTATGAGATCTTTGGTATCTGAAATTTTACCTAAATATTTCATTAGCTTTTTCTCCTTATTTAGTGCACAAAATAAAAATGTGCTTATTATACACTATATTATATAGATTTAGTAATCTAATTAGGTTTCTTAGTACACCTGCATTATTTGATTCAGTAGCTCATCTAAAGTATCAGCATAATACTCTGCAATACACTCATAGTTTTTGTTAATATAACCTGTATACTGCATTCGGGGCGAGAAATAGATAGCAATATGAAATGCTTTTTTTGGATCCAAATCCAAGTCAAACCATATACATAAATCCCTATCATTCAAGTATGTCCCTTGTGGTTCAAATCCTAAATCATGTAATGTCTGTATATCTGCCTCATACCTGGACTTATTATTTTCAGACACACAATTGTTTAAAAACCCCTGCTCAATTTTACTGTGCGCTACATCCATATGTTACACTCCTTTTTGCATTAGTTGGTCTAGTAGACTCTCCAGTGTATTGGTGCTAACATTCAACACTATATCTCTGCCATTATAAGCAGTAGCGTCACACATTAAGGTATCATGTAGGTCAATGACAACATCAATTGAGTCATTCACTTTTAAATAAGTAATCAAACCACGCTGCGGTCCACACCACTTGTCATTAATCATAAACGTCTGACCGGGTTTAAATCCTAAGTCACGCAATGTTTGAATATTTGCTTTTTGCTGAGGTTTGTCTTTCTCTGCAGTCCAATCTAGTAAAGCTTGCTCATTTACATCCACGGAATACTCTCCTTATATTTTTTAAAGCAATAATCACATATTGGAAATCCAACTTCTCTGTGAACTACCGCTTGCTCTCCGCATAATATACAATATTTTTCTGAGCACATTTCATACTTTCTTATAATTGCATCGATGTTATCATCTGTGCGGTAATAATCATACATACCATATATACGTAGTTGTCCGTATTTCTCTTTAACTTCTAAAATTTTATAATTATTTAAATTACCTTGCTTAATTAGTTCTTGACTAAGCTCTTCGCACAGTTGTATACCAAAAGCGATTCTCCAACCAACAGGCATATCATCTAATTGAGTCCAAGAATTATCATCACGAATTTTTAAAAATGGGAACTTAGAGCATAATTCATCATTATATACTTTAACTTCTTCTTCAGATAATTCAAATCTTTTTTCTATAAACTCTTTATCAGTCATATATATAGGTACTCCTTATAATAATATTATACTATAATTAATCTAAAAAGTAAATAAAAAGATGAACCTAAAATAGCTCATCTTTTAGTACTTCCTTAACTCGCATATCAGAAGATTTCCTCATCTTCACAAAGTTGATTGCACAATTCTTATTTTTACGAACGACTGTAATCAAATCTTCTTCAATAAAAGTATCATACACTGAATTTAAAAGTCTTCCAATTAATTCATTACGTTTAGCGTCAGGAAATTCATTAAGAATTTTAGCATACTCTTTTCTAATAACTGAATCAGTTATATACTCAAGTGCAACTTTTAACTCAAAATCATCCTTTGCTTCATGATTTTGTACTCTTAGATTACTCTTCTTATTAAAGAACTCTTCGCTAATTACTTTACCCCATACAGCATGACCCCATTTATTTTTATAATTATAGTTTTTAACTACAACTCCTTCTGGTGTGCAACCTTCAGGCATTAAATAATGAGTTTTATTAATATAAGTAGCAACCTCTTCAATTGTTGGATTTTCTAACCTAGCAATCTCTGGAATGTAAGTTAGGTTAAACTCTTCTAGCATTGGAACATACTCATCGTAAGATAGGTATCTTTCTTCCACTGCGTCAAATACATCAAAGATGTAGAACTTTCTCCAAGCGTCTTCGTTGTATGACTTAATTGAATGTGGTACTAACCATTCTCCATACACTAAGTGGGTAGGATGTTTTAATAAATATGCTTTAATATTTTCATCCTTTTCTATTGTATTATAGAAACCTGCATTGTCATCATGCAAAGATAATTCTCTTTTTCTAGAACCGGCATGAACTAATCCATCATCTCCTAAAAAGACTACAGAATTAGTTCCATCAATTTTAGGTTGGATAGTAACGGTTCCATTTAAAATGCCATCGCACTCATTTCTTCCTAGTTTCTCTATGTGTTGATAACTCTTATATTGCATATTATCCTCCTAATCACTATTGCATACCTGATCCTGTAAGCGTTCTATTTCTTCGTATAACCACGTATTATCGTAGACTTTGTCTGCTATTACTTCACAATCTGCTTCTATACTATCAAGCAGCTCAGAAATAGAGTTTAGTAAATTTCTTATAGTATTGTCATCCATCGCTATTATATACAAGTCTTCTAAGTTTGACCTAATTTGATTAAGTTTAGTATTTATTGCCATAAATCTAAGTCCTCCAAATCGTATGCCATATACAGTTCCATTTCCTTATACATAGTGCCTTTGGCAAACATAGGCAATTTTATTGGATCATTCAGAAAGTCACCGCATATTGTAATTACTATATATTCATCCTTATAATCAATACCACCACTTTTCTTTTCAATCAGAATATGATTTTTTTTGTTCTGTCTAAATGGTGCAATAATATTTCTTAAATATTCTCTTTCTACATCATCTAATATCGATTCTTTGTGCTCCTCATACAGCCAATCTAATATAGATATATCTTCATTATGGTACTTTGCCCAAATCTTATATAAAGTGTTTGCTATGTCCTCTACGTATGAAGTATAATTTGACGAATATTGTCTGTAGGCAAATGTCGTTTTAATTTCATCTTTATAGAATTCAAAATTGTTCATCTGTTTTTCTCCTGTTATTTACATATTTATTATACCGTGTATAAATTAGAAGTAAACTAAAAAAGATATTTTTCAGTATCTTTAATAATCGCATTCTTCAAGAATTACAATTTCATATTTATTTCTATCTTCCCAATTATATAGGTAATAGAGCATGTCCTCAAAAGAACTTCCTAGTGTGCTCAGCTCAAAGTTTAAATACTCTTTACTATTGTAATCTGGGAAAGCATAGTAAGAATAATCCTCATAACCGTGCTTTGTATACTCATAACCTTCCTCATCTTTTGCAGTAGTTGTTTTAATTTTCTTTGCGCACATATTGGCATAGGAAACAGCGCTTATAGGATTATAAAATATTCCTTCTGTATCTTTATATTCTGAATTTTCGTACTCATCAATTTCATCTACTAAGTAGTATCCTTTTTTGATAAAGTCTAAACCTAGCTTTCTTAAATCAGATAAAGAAATTAAATTTACATCAGCAAAGCTTGTTTCACCACGCCAGTCTGTTCCTGTAAAAGTTTCTTTAATTACATCGTCTACATCAGTTTTATTCAAGTGATACCAATCGTCAATATAACCTTCAGGCATAAAACTTCCTGTACGATATAAAATACAATTCATTACTGTTTTAAGCTCAAGAGTGTCTTCTTCTTTATCCGGTTTAACTGTGTGTGTTAACCCAGGGAAGTGAACTACTTTACCTGTTTCTTTTTCTCTAATTGCTACATAAAAATTATAATAAGTTGACATTTTATTTTTCCTTTCTACCACCACATAGCTGGTAATACCTTAAACCACCATTTACCAAATTCTTCAAGAGTTTCCATATATTTTTTGTTAGCTTCTTTATAATCTATGTTTTCCCCCCATAGCTCAAGGTCTACCATCTTTTGGATTTTCTCTACCAACTCAATCATATGAATAATTGCTTCTTTCTGGGTCAAGGTAGTACCATCAACAGTAAATTTTTGATAGTCTAAATCAACTATACTGTTTGCATCTTTTAGATAAGTTTTTAGATGCTCATCTGCCCACTTATAAAATGCGCAATCCATACTCCAACAATCTTCTGAAACTTTCTTCTTATGCTTTAAATATTGCCTGTGCTTCATGTGGTGTCTTCCTCCTTACATTTATATTATAATAAATAACCGTTAAAAAGTAAACCTAAAATTCATCTGGAAAAAACCAATCGAAAATTTCAGTTAATAGGAAAACAAATAAAAATGCTGCAGTAAGTATTCCAATAGAAACTAACATATTTGGTATATCTGTACCAAATCCCAAAATAATTATAATGTAGAATGGCAACCAAGTAAGATAATATTTTCTTTTCATATTAGTCCTCAGGTAATTTTTCTATTTCTGAAACTATTTCATTAACCATATCATTTAAGCTAGGGATTTTTCTTAGCGAATTTACTTCAAACTTTATTTTATTAATTAATTCTCTAACTTCGCGATTACCCACATCATCTAAACAAAGTCTTTCTGCAAGGGCAGTTAATAAAGTATATAATTCCCGTATATCACAAATATTTTCAATTGATAACTCTCGCATAGCTAGAACTGTCTCACCAAGTAATTCTGAAAGGCGCTCTAAGCGATAGTAAACTTTAATAAAATTACTTGCAGTACATTCCATATTTCTAACATCTGAAAGTCCGTCTACGCTCTCAGCATCTTTGCTATAATCAGCGCATAACCAATCAACTACAAGTTCGTCCTTAAGAGGTTGACATATATCATAATGATTTACTAAGCAATAAACTTTATAAAATCCTAATGATTTAATTTCATCTTTGTAAAATTCTAAGTTTGTCATAGGAAGCACTTCCTTTCTTTATAATTCGATGCTTTCGATAAATGCTCTTTGTTGTAATAAATTTAAATAATATCTCATGTTATCTAACTGTTCTATTAACATTCCTACAGGACAGTCATGAGCTGGCATTCGATCTTCAGTTTCGAAATACTGACATGCTTTAATCTTATTTACAAATTTCTCCAACTTGTCATATCTTATTTTTGTTTGATAATATTCAGCCTTAAAACGTTCCTTATAATCAGAACTGTTCATCATTTCAACTGTATCTTTTAGTTCCATTTAATTTAATCTCCTAATCTATATTTTGCAATATCTTTACGAATGTATCTAAAATCTTTATCAATATATCCATCTGATTCTAATGCTGCACCCAAGTCATCTTTTAGCGTTTGAACATCATCTAGAAGAGTACCTAAATATTCATTACCGGTTAAATCAGATGCTTCTAATTCGGTAACAATACTATCAATATCCGCTAAAGCATTTTCTAGGGTATCTTTAATAGTATCTATTTTGGTTTCAAGTTCAGTAATAGTCATTATGCTGTATACCTCGTTCCTTCTTCTTTAAATGCTTCTATGGTCTCATCAAAAAATTCCATTAGCGTTTCTGCTGTACCTATTGCACTCTTTAATAATGCTGGATTTAATTTCTTGAATTCTTTTTGATATGCTTGTAGAACCATAAGATAGATAGTAGCGGAACTTAACTTATCAGCACCAGCTTCTAACTGTGCCTGCGCATAGTCCATAATGGCATTAAATGCGTTATCAGCAATTTTTGTCACACTTGCGAGCGTTTTCTCAAAGTCTTCGGTCGCTTCATCCATCATATCATCAGTAAGTTTTAAGCTAATATTCATAATTTTCAGTCTCCTTTACGTATTTTTATTATAAGCCAATAGTTTGTATTTGTAAACTAAATTATTATTGACCTGCATACCAATTAGTTATTCTGAAATAATCGAAGTCTCCAAAGGATGACTTCTTATAACACTTTTCCTTAGGGTCATACTCTGATAGTGTATACATCCCGAATAATGCTATACCAATGTCATCCTGTTCTGTATACGCATGCGCTCTCAACGACACAGTATCACTTTTAAATCGGTCATAGATTTCTTCGTCATTTAGTCCACGCACACTGGAGTCATCTAATATAAAAGACTTACATAATTCTCTTGAATTGAAATATTTCAAAAATGTATCAAGATCAGCAACATGCTCTCTAAAATCCTCTGGTAAATCATCTTTAAAATCTTCAAAGCAAACCGGATTCGCTCTTAATCTCTCTATTGCATACCAGTCGGTATCATACCATTCTCGCATATTTTACCTCCTATAATAATTATAAACTAACTTTTATCTAAGGTAAACTAGAATCTAGTACTTGAGATGCCAGTTTGGCGTTTCAAGTTTAAACTTGGGATCACAATTTGTTGCATCAAGTTCAGCTCCGTAAAATAAAAAGTCCCACCGGGTTGCGCATAACTATCAAAGATAGACCTAGGCGTGGTGGGTTCTATTATAATTAGTATACAGTTTTAAATTCTACCGGGGACAAATCCCTCTGGACAAATCTCTTTGCGCACATTTATAGTTCCATTATTAAACCATTTTAATTTGTGCATTGTTTCTTTTCTTTTATCTTTCGTCACCTGCGTTTGTTTTTTGCCTAAATTAGCAGCACGTAGTTTTTCTTTGGTTTCTTCTGAAACAGATTTTCCTTTATTTCATGGAACTTTTCCTTTATGTGCTTCGCTCATTTTCTGTCTTGCTTCTGTAGATCGCTTTTGACCTTTTAAGCTATTATTCATCTTTTCCTGTGTCTCAGCAGACCTTTTATACTGGACATTTCTTACTTTTTCTTTAAAGTCATTAGTTCTGTAAACAGATGGAAACTTAATATAATCAGGATGTTCAATATTAAGGCTTACGCACTCTAACGAGTTATATTCTATCAAATTTCTCTGCCATTTATCTGGAGAACATCGCCATAATAGGTAATTGCATCTAAGGTGCTCTTCTAAAGGTAATTCATCCACAAGCTTAAAATAAGATTCTAGCACATCAGGTAATTCCATTTTAGTGATAAGTTGTTTATAACATGCGTTATACTCAAGTTTCATTTATACTTTCTCCCATACATATATTTTATTACCTGCGCCATAAATCTTGCTCACTGCTTCTTCAGCATATTCTGAAACAATATCTTTATTAGGTAGCATATACCATACATTAGGTTCTGTATAACCTACAAGGCGCATTCCTAATACTTCATATTCATGCCCAGCAAACTTATTAAAATCGCAGTAAGCAGTTATTTTATTCGGGCGATGCTGTTGTATAAAGTAATTAAACAACTTAGACATTCCACCAGTGACCAAAATGCTATTCTTAGTAGTGTTTTGTGTCAGTTCCCAATCATCATTAACTTTGCCAAAAGACATTGTCTGAACTAATTCATTATTATAAAATAACCCATAAGTAATCAGCACGCCTGGAATTTCTCGTATTGCGCATTCACTTGCATCTATACGCGTTTCCACTTTATTTAAAACAGCACGCAATAACGACTTTATAGTTTCCCTAGTAGCATCATCATTTCATTCCCATTCATAAATATGAATTAAATGTATTCCTTTATTAGCACATTTTATACTTTTATTTAAGTGATAATACTTATCTGTTCCTGCAATATCGCTATGATAGTACTGCCCATTAAACTCTATTGCAACTTGGGCACCAGGAATATAAATATCTAATTCTTGTGGCGGAATAACATTTCTTACATGTGTTAAAACTTCCCCATCATAAATACTTTGTACATAGTTAAATATTTCTTGTTCCGGATGTGAACCAGTATGAGTAATTCCGTTGTTAAGATCATCAAAAGAATCCTTTAGTCTTTCGTAATCGTCCTTAGAAATATAAGCAATATTGCCATTTTTATATGTTTTGATATTCCGATTATTAAGTGTAGCAGCTAATCTACATCGCTTTATCTTATCATTATAATCTACAATATCTTTTAGTACTACTATATCAGGATTACTGTGTAATTCATTTATTATTGCCTGCTTATTCTTCTCGGTTGTTATTTTATTAAATAGCGTAGCACAGTTGTGTGTATCATAAAATTGTTTTACTTTAGGTAAAGAATCTATAGGAAATTCTCCATTAGCGTTAGGTGCTATTTCCAAGTATTCAAAAATATTCTTTACTGTTCCTTTTGATATTCTGAGAGCATCAGAAAACCACCTAACCTTTTTATAAACCATCATAATTATTATAAATTAATTATCGGGTATTGTAAACTAAAAAGAGAACTTTTACAAGTTCTCTAAATAAAATTATCTATGTGGGTTACGCGATCCCATATCTCGTCGGTACGCCCGCGGTTCCAGAAGTTGCTTCCTATATAACCGCAAGTGCGACGAGCTATGTTTAATCGCTTATGATCTCTGTTACCACAAATAGGACACTGCCAATCTTTTACCCCATTTTCATCCTCAGCATATCCAATTTCGCCTTCATATCCGCAATTCATACAATAATCAGATTTAATATTTAATTCAGCATACATAATTGTATTATAAATAAATTTAATTACTTCTAGAACTGCTTCTATGTTCTTTTCTAGGTTAGGACACTCTATATAAGAGATTGCTCCGCCTGGACTTAATCTTTGAAATTCTGCTTCAAATGATAATTTATCAAAAGCATCTATAGGTTCTGTTACATGGATGTGGTAACTGTTTGTAATATAATCTTTATCAGTTATTCCTTTTATTACGCCAAATCTTTTCTTTAAGCATTTAGCAAATTTAAATGTTGTGGATTCCAACATTGATACCCTCGGTTTCCCGATATTTTCTGTATTTGCAATCAGATGTCATTATTTGACAGGGGATTAGACTATATTTTAAGCTTGATATCTGTTACCAATATCAAGTCAATCCGTCTTTCCGCCCTTTGATGGGCGTACATACATTTTTTATAAAATGCGTTACTGTTAATTCAGTCTACTTGCTGAAATATCGTATTTCTCGAATATTTCAGTTTTGGATAGTCGTTAGAGATTTAAGTATCTTGAAATTCGAAATAGTAACCAGTTCTGGTTTTTGTTTTTATTTCGTGGTTACAATGTCTAAATATAGTGCTTTTACTAATTCCCAATGCTTTGCTACATTCAGATGCTGAACCAAACCTTGCAATTTCATGATGGTTTTTGTCATATGCAATTACAGGTATTGATTGTGAGTCCACATATCCTTTGTCGTTTTTCAAAAGACCATCGTTCACCGCTTTTTGAATATTTTCTGAATTGGTTGTCCAATATAGATTTTCAACATTACAGTGTGTTTTGATGTTGTCTTTGTGTCCGACAATTGGATAATTGTTTGGATTTGGAATGTATGCTTTTGCAACAAGTCGATGAAGTCGATGCGATACCTTGTGACCATTCGATTCAACAATTGTTATATATACATATCCATTTTTCTTATCCGTATGTGTTTTTCGAGGTAGATACCCATTCGGATATTCTCGATATACATTTCCAGAGGGTGTGATGAAATAATCATCAGTTACATCTATTATTTTTAGAGGTTCTGTTATTTGAGATTTGTCAATTAACAGATGTTTTCGTTTCGGTGCAAATTTTGAAATCATTTATCTCCTTTCATGATTTCAAGATACTATTTACTACGGGATTTGCAATGTCCATATGTGTGGATTTAGCATTCCTTACCGATATGATTCGTCTATGATTGATAATCATCTGAGGTTCACATTTGACTTTTAGTCACGCAGTGAACAGTCTTATTTTTATCAGCCCGTTTAGCGGATTTAATTTTTCGCAATATTGCTATTACGCCACCCTTGAACTCTTAGGTGTGCCATACAAACTATAACCTATATTTTCTGCTGCTCTCCATTGCTCACATTTATCATTAAGTTTTTGCATTATTTGTAAACCGAATACTTTGCCCTCATCAGTAGTAAGCTTTTTACCTATTACTGCTAAGACGCATTCCCACAAACCTGCGTATCCTAATGATAATGTAGAGTAATTATCAAATAATAATTTATCTATTGTTTCACCAGATTTTAATCTAGCTAAACCTCCATATTGCCAATGGATAGGAGAAATATCTGACTTAGTACCTCTTAATCTTTCATGTCTGCACTTTAATGCTTTATGGCATAATTCTGTTCGCTCTTCAAATAATTCCCAGAACTTCTCTATGTCGTGACCTGCAGATAAACCTAAATCAACTAGATTTAAAGTAACCACTCCAGCATTCCAGCGTCCATAATATTTCTTACCTTTGACCCAGTTATCGGCATTTGCCAGATTTTCAGTTGTAGTATCTGGTGTTAAGAAACTTCTACAACCCATGCAAGGATAACAATCCCCTTTTAATTCTAACATTATCTTTTCGGAAATATAATCTGGTACCATTCTTTTAGCAGTGCATTTTGCTGCTAATTCAGTTAACCACCAATATTCCGAACCTTCTGTTATATTATCTTCTTCAAGGACATAAAGCAATTTAGGGAATGCCGGTGTTATATATGCGCCAACTTCATTCTTTGTGCCCTGAATTCTTTGATTTAATACTTCTGCAATAAACATTGCTAAATCATCTTTTTCTTGTTTTGATTTAGCTTCATTTAAATACATAAATAAAGATGAAAATGGAGTTTGTCCATTACTTGTATTTAATGTATTTATTTGATATTGCATTATTTGTACACCACGCTCAATTTCTTTCTTTAAGCGCTTCTCAACAATTTCATCTATGCGTTCTTCAGAAACTTGAATACCATCAAACTCTTCCAGCGTTTCTTTCTTTATCTTTTGTCGTGAAATATCTATAAAAGGTGCTAGGTGCGCTAATGACATAGTTTGTCCACCATATTGCCCGCTTGCAATGCATGCCATTATTTGTGTCGCGATGTTACAAGCAGTACTGAACGAATGCGGTTTCTCTATTAATGTGCCATTAATAACCGTTCCGTTCTGTAGCATATCTTCCAGATTAACTAAACAGCAGTTACCGATGCGCTCAATGAAGTAATCAATGTCATGGAAATGAATAATTCCCTCATCATGCGCTTTAACTACGTCTGTGGGTAATAGTTGTCTACGCGAAATATCTTCTGAAATACAACCTGCTAAATAGTCTCTTTGAGTACTCGCTAGCATTGCATTTTTATTAGAATTCTCTGAGGTCCAATATTCGCTAGCACCATTAACAATTTCATTAACAGTTTTATCTGTAGTATTACCTCTGGTTCGCGTGCGCTCGTCACGATACAAGATATATTGTTTGGCAACTTTCTTATAATCGCCCTTAAGATTCATTAGTCCTTTTTCTACGAGATTGCTTATCTCTTCTGCGGATACCTTATTATTATCTTTTGTTTGCTCTTCTACATAATCAGCAATCTTAGCTATTTTATCATTTACATAATTATCTAATGTAATTTCTGACGCTTCGAAAGTACGTTCTAATGAATCAATTAATTTTTCTCGTTTATATTTTTGGCGTCTTCCGTCTAATTTAATAATCCATAATTTATTAGAATCCATTAATTTTTTTCCTTTCTCAAGTAAATATATAGGTCTGAGAATAAATTGGAAAATTAGTATTGTAGTTTAGAAATTATCTACAACGTAATACTTCTTATCAAATTTAACCAAATTATATGCAATCAAATCAGGATGCTTTTCTTTTATTTGGTTGATAAGCTGATCAAAAGTTCTAAATGTTGTTACAGTATTATAGTCTACCTTATAGTAAACATTTTTATTCTTTGCAACAAGAATTGTATGACAATCATTTATATTAGGTACCATGTATGTTAATAAAACACAATCGATATCTGATTCCTTTAATATTTGCATAATGCAAGCATGGAATCCATCACAGTCATCTTCTAATGTACCTTGGGCATAATCAAAATAACACTCAGCAGGTGTTCTCATACAATCAAATAGATCTTCTGCTTTATCCATCGTCCAAGTAAATTTTGAGTATACCTGTTTAGTTAATGTTCTAAGATTAGTTAAAAATGAAGTACTATTCTTATCTATTGTTTCTGTTGGAACTATAGATGTCATATGATTCAAATTTCTAAAATTAGACCAGCTAACTCTTCATGCTAACCATTTTTTCAAAAACCATTTCATAATTTGCTATTCCTTTTCTCTATCTCTTACTAAGCTGACTGTTCCATCCCCATAGCAATAAATACGACCATTATGGTCTAACGTGATATCGGTATTCTTATTATAGTAACCGGCGTACCCTTTTTTGTAATTAATTGCTTGGATTTGCGAACCAACATCCCTAATTACGCCAATAGCAATTCTGTTTTTATTATAAACAATTATATCAGGCATAAAAGCATAGGTCTCCTTTCTTTGATTATTATAATTATACAATAAAAAAAGGTCTATGTAAACCTAATTACATAGACCAGAGGGGAGAGTCAATTTATTTCTTTTTCTTTTTCTTAGCAGGTGTTTCTTCCGCTGTTTCTTCATGAACTTCTTCTACAGGTTCACATGCTTCTTCTTCGCACTCAATAACAGGTTCTTCATGCGCAACCTCAGCGGCAGGTTCTTCTTCTTTAATCGCTTCGACAACTTCTGCTACTGCAGGCTCTTTACCTGCTTCTCTAACAAAAATTGCGTGATAACCATTTCTACCTGAAAGAACTTCAAATCTACTATCAGTACATTCAAATAATACACCCGCAGGAACGATTCTTCCTAATTCTGCAATAACAACACCTAATACTTGTGATTGCTCAGTAGTTACAACTTGTTTCATTATTTTCTTCCTCCGATTTTCTTTAATGATTTTAAAAACTTATTTAATTTTTTCTTTTTTCTATTACTTAGTTCTGGTTTTTCTAATTCTACAGTTCCTTCAGAAATACCTTTAAGGAACTTAGCACCATTCCATTGATCTCTTGTTTCAGCGTCCTCAGATAATTCTTTATCTAATTCTTCAGATGTTTTCATTAAGCTCTTAGTATACGCTTCTAATACTTCAGCTTTTTCATCTTCAGTTGCTTCATCAAATTCTGGTAATATTTCTAAACCATAATCTGCAACAAGGATTCCATTTAGAGCATCCATTGCTTCACACATTATAATACTTGCTGCTTCATTCATTTTTAATGCTTTAGGTTTTGCTTCTATATCTTGATATGTAATTGTTATATCTGTAAATCTAGGTATAAAATATTCTTTACCTGTTAACCAATCTTTTTCTCTGAAAATAATCATTGTATTTCTTTCAGTAATCGCTGGATTAAACATAACAACTACTCTATCTTTAAACTTAATTGCGATTGCTCTTTCTGAGTAACCAATTTGATTTGATGTTAGATATAGTCTATCGTCCTTTGCTTGGAGCGTATCGCATAGGTCTTCCATAATTTGAAGAGATTTATCTGTATCTTTTACATCAAATTCTCTCGCTCTTTCTGAAAGTTTTGTAACACTTCTTATTATTCTTTTCTTCATATTGTCTGTCTATCTCTCCTCTACAGAAATACTATACTGATTTGTTTCGAAGTTACCTTTAAGGACTACTTCAAATTCACCATCTGTATATCTATATAAACTCTCTGTAGAATCTATATCATCTTCTAATAGTTCTAGCTCTCTGTTATTGCTCCATAAAGCAAGTATATCAGCAAATTCATCACTAGAATCTAAACTAACTGTAAATTGATTATTATTAAATGTTCCAGAGTCAAAATCAATTGCTAAGACATTTTCTATAAATTCTCTGATTGACATTCTTCATGCTCCTCTGGAAGAGTATCCTTAATTTTAGCTAATGTTTCTTCATTTTCTTCTAGCACTTGATCTAGTGTAGCATTTTTAGCTTCAAACTCTTTTAATGCTTTTTGTTGATCTCTTAATGCTTTCTCATTCCTTAAGTTTTGAATAAATTTAGGTGGTTGATACATTAAATGTACTATATAAGCAACCCTATCGTAATTTGCTTTTACATTCATGTAATAGTTTTCAAAATTAGTTTTTTGCTCTTCTGAAACTAAACCTTGCTCAATTTCTTTGTTTACTTTGTCCAGCATCTTATTCAGTTCGTTATACTGTTTTTGGAGTTGAACAAAATAATTTTGTACATCTTTCTTCATCTTAGTTCTCCTCTTTCTTAACTGCTTCTACATCTATTGCATCTGTCTCATTATTTATATTACCTAATATATCTTGTACTGCTGCTAATACTTTTCTTCTAGATTCTCTATTTAAACCCATACTAGAAGCATCTACAGAAATATTAGGACCTTGATTTATATTGATTTGTGTTATTTGTGTACCAGCTTGTTCACCAACATTTATTGCTTCTTGTGCTGCTTGCATATACTTAACTAAGTCTTGGTCTTTGATTAAATCAGGAGTTGATGCCATTCTATTAATGATTTCATCATCTATCATAGTTAACATGTTAGATAATTTATTTGCCCTAACGATATCTTTCTTACGCCTGTTCAACTCAAAGAGTTTAGTTAAATCGTTTAATTCATTTGCATCAGTTGCACCTATGATTTTATCGGTTAATTGATTTCCTTCTCTAGCTAATTTTGCTGTTGTAGATAACTCTTCTGTTTTTGTAAGCTCTAACGCTTTATCTTGTTCTTCTTGTAATTCAATATCTGCCATTAGAAGAACTCCTTATATACATTAGTTATCTTATCTGCTAGAGATTGCTCTAGAGCTAATTGTAATGGATTCTGTTCATCTACAATTGCTTTATTAATACTATTTTCAAATGTTGGTTTAGGCACAAACCTGTATCTAACCCCTTCATTATCAAATTTAATCTTTAGAATACCAAATCCAAAATCAATATCAACTTGATCATCTTTATTTTGTACTGCATTTTCTACTGCATCACAAATAATCCACATCGCTTGTTTTGCCAATCTATTAATAGAAGCAAGTTGAATTGTGGTTAATTGAGATAAATCTTCTGCTAAGTTAACTCGCACTTTGTAATCCTCCTTGCTACATATGTAATATTTTCTTTTGCTTTAATTTCAGTTCTTTCAACTGAATTATTTAAATTGTGTACGTAATTAATTAATGTCTTATCTAGTCTATCTTTTATACTGTCTGTTAATTTATAATTCTCAAATTTATATATATCTGCTCTAACAGATTCTAAGCTAGTCATATTCTTCTAGAATTTCTGAAAAAGCTTGATACCTATCAAATAGTTCCTTCTTACCGTCTACTGTAATATCAACTTCTTGATACGCTTTTTCAAAAGACATTCCTTCATGAACTTTCTGATAAACTAATAAAACATTAATCATTTTCTTTAACTCGGTCATAGTAGGCACTGTAATTGTTGTACCCCCATATACAGAACATAACTTAAATAAACTTTCTTTATCTAGCACATAAATTAATTCGCATAGAGAACTATATTCAGGTTTATCACTTAATTTATATATGCCATATAACAATAAGTTTATTAAATCAGTATCTGCCAAGTTATTTAAATCTTTTGTTAATTGTCTTTGCATAAATCATTATTATCCCCATAGGTAGAATTCATTATGGCATTAAAATCATCTACATTAATGCTTTCATCAACTATAATTTCTTTAATCTCTTCTAGCATTGCATTTTTAGCTTTGTTAATTGTTACCTGTACAATAGTTGCATAAGACTCATCTAAATGCCATAAAATAATATCTTTGTCTCTATACTTATTTAAAAACTTTGCCTCATCGAAAGATTCTTTATTTTGTCTTTCTGTATAATCAGCTTGTTTACGCCTATCTAATGTAATTTGATTTACAAATGTTAATAAGCAAGAAGTATATAAATTTTGATATATAGCATCATGTTGCAAAGATTTGGGAATACTTCTTTTAACTATTTTAGGCGTAGCACGTAGTAGTTCTTCCATTAGATCTACAGTACGTTGATGATTTGCTTTTTCCAATGTTGCTCTACAAGTTTCTAAATATTTATCATTATCCCAGTCAACATACTCATTCAGCAATTCTTGATGACGCTCTTTTTCATATGCCATACGTCTAAAAGAGGCAACTGATTTAATATAATTAAGACTTGACTTTAAGTTAGATAATTCTTCATTATGTCGTCTTTTAAATACATCATATGCCATAAAAGATGCAAATCCTTCATAGTCTTTAGATGATCTAAAATATCTTCTTTTACATGCAACCATATAAGACAAGCACCACAAATAAACATATGCTTTTTCTAAATCACAATCTTCTTTGTAGAAATTAGCATCAAGTCATATGCTCATTTGTGTGTAAGTTACATCTTTAGGTTTAGTTATTAATTGTGGTATTGCCATTCATTATAATATACAACTAATGAGCAGTAATATGTGAAATTCCATCCTCTCCCTTTTCAACAATTAATTTACTATCATAAGAAATAGATAAATCATTAATATGGTGGGAAATAATAAATACACTTTCAATATTAGATAAATTGGTTATAACTGATAAAATCTTTTGGCAACCCTTAGCATCTAAAAAGTCGAAAATTTCATCAATAACTAATATATTGCTTGTAATACCTAACTGAGAGCTTAATAAATCACGTAAAGCAAGCTGGATAATAATGTCTACCTTTTGTTTTTCACCGCCTGATAATGCTTCGTAATATTTATTATCATAAATAATATCTATATAGTTCTCATTTAAACTAAATGATAAAGCATCAGAATCAAATACTTCTTTTGAATAAAAACCTACTCGCTGATTTATATAATTAATTACATTTTCTAGAAGTATTCCTCTAAACTCACGCTTAGCTAATGAAATCAAATTGGTGATAACCTGTATATGCTCATTGTCTACTACAATAGAAGACTCAATATTTTTTAGTTCTTTCTTTAACTTAGCAATATTTACCTCTAGTTCGTCTTTAGCACTTATAAGTTTATTATAGTTATCAGCTAATGTTTTTAATCTTACTTGTTCTTGTAGTTGTTGTTGCTGCTCTTTAGTTAATTGCTTTAAATCAGAGTCTAACTTTTTTAAAGTGTCATTTTTTTGTTTTTTATCTGCTAGATAATCGGCGTCTGCACTTTTTTGCTTTTCTGTATATTGAGACTCTATTTCTTTTATATTAGCACGCAAGCTCGTGATTTCCTTTTGCTTCTCCGTAATTGCTAGACTCTTAACCCGAGTCTCTTCCCATGCAGCACTGGTATCTATTTTAGTAACATTTAATAATTTTTGACCACAGGTTGGACAAATATCTGTAACTGCATCTAATTTCATTAATCTATTAATTTCTGTAGTAAGCTCAGCTTTCCATGCAATATATTCATTATTGGCGAGTTCTACTGCTTTCTTTGGTTCTATCAATGCTTCTCGCAAACTGCTTTGTAGGTCTACTTTTGCTTGGTTATAACTTTCGTCCAATACCTGTAAACTATCCTTTTCTCTATTTAGTTGTTCTTTGATATTCGTGCAATCTGAAGAAAGTTGTTTAATATCAGTGTCTAAAACATTTAAAAAATCATTTAAAGAACCATTTCGAGCGTACTTATCAAATTCTTTTAAATCTGCTTTAGCTACTTTTAATTGGTCCTGATATATAGATAATTGTGTATTTAAACTTACTTTAGAATCTTCATGTGCTCTTAATTGTCCTGCAAGCTCTAGCTTACGGTCATCTAGTTTAGTTCTTACCGACTGAATCATATAATCTGACTTAGTTAACTTTTCTAGCTTTTCTTTTCGTAACCCTGGATGACCTTCCGTAAATTTACATGGTAAACCTTGACCTAGAATGATAACGCTTCCTAATAGCATTGAGGTTAAATCAGGTACATATTTTGCTAAGATTTGATTTGATTCTTTAATGCCTTTGCCAGATTTGTCTATACCATTAATATAGATTTTTAATTCTTGCTTTGGAGTTTTTACTCTTTTGATAACAAATTGATCATCATTAATATTAAACTCTAATTCTACCCAGCAATCATTTGGATCAGCATAAATATTTTCTAAATTCTTAGATAATCCTTGAATTGTTTCTCCAGTTAAAGCAAAACTGATAGCATTGAAAACAGAAGATTTTCCTGACCCATTCGAAATAGCGTTATCTATTGTCCTATTATTTTTACCAGAAACAATCGTATACCCTAAACTATCGAGCAATACTTCTGCATGGTCAAAGCAAAGAAAATTGTGCATTGTTGCTTTTTTAAATTTGATATTAATCATTATAGAACTCCTCGTAATCTCATTAATTCATCAGATAAAGCTGGACTTGCCTCAAACTTAGTATTTGCTAAATCAATAAATTGTTGAATATGGTCTACTTTTGTAGAAAGTATTGAATCTTCGCTTGAAAATTCCGTACTGCTATAAATTGAATTTAACCTATATTCTAAAATGTTAGGCGCATTATAAATTTTATTTAAAGTAGTCTCTTTTAAATTATTACTGCAAATAATTGAAACAACTGCATTTTGTTTTAAATTATCGAGAATAGTTAAATCTTTTTCTTCATTTAAAGTTAGCTTATAAAAATTAATAGCATGTGGATTTTCAACTGCATCTAAAATAATTGCGCCATCATCTGTTACGGTTAATAAATACGCTAAATGTTCATATTTTAAAGCATCTTCATTAAAATTTTGACCAGTTAAATTTCCTATTAATACTATTTTCTTTTCTATTGTTTGTCCATTATGTAAATGTCCATCTAAGAATAAAGTACAATTCTCTAGAATATCTTTGATATCCATGCCTGTTTGACTGGTATATTTCCCGTATTGAAGACCTGCAATATCTAAATGTGCAAAAACTACATTCTTTTTATTCTTATCCACAATAATGTCTGCTAATTTAGGTAATCTATCATCTGTTAAATAAGGAATAAAGTAAAAATCCACATAATTATTTATTATTCTTCTTTGAATTGTGCTATAAACATTAGCACCAATACTTTCAAAAAACTTTGTAGAAGAGAACTCTAAACTACTCACATTTGATTCATGGTTACCTACAATAAATGAATGATGATTTTTAGACCAATTTACATCTTGTAACGCTGAAATCTCTTCGCAATTTAACGACTCTTTATCAAAAAAATCTCCTGCTGAAATAACATCTTCGCATCCTGTTTGACACGCTAAGTCTTCAACCCAGTTCATAGAATCTATTAAATTTTCTAGACGAACTGAATACTTATTACCTCTTCGTCTTAAAATAGAACTATATTGAGACCAATGAGGATCTGTATATACTAAGAACTTATGCATCTATATCACACCACTCTTCTATATTTAAACCTAATGCGGTAAAAAATGTTAGATAATCTTTTTCTTTTTCTTTAAATGCTTCTGTGTGTTTTGCTGCTGCCAAATTAAGAAGAAAATTTAGGTCTTTTAGGGGCATATCGTCAGTTCTAAGCGCTTGATTCATTAAATCTTCCGGTTCTTGATAATAATTATGATTTAATAATTTTTCTCCTAATCTATAATAGTTATCTACATCATACCCTGCTTCAAGCATACTCCTTAATTCATTAACAATTACTGCTAATAATCTTTCACCGCATGGGTCTTGTTTTGTTCTGTCTAGCATATATAATTAACCTCCAATACTTTGCAGACAATATAATCAATAATGTCTTCTACTTCTAACTCTCCGAATTTAAATTTATTTTCAATACTACATAGCATTTTATATATCTTTATTAATTGTTCTTGTGAGTAAAATCCACAATTATATTTTTTTATTACCCATAACTGCTTATCGCTAATTCCTAAACTTTGTGCTGTAGCATGTGTGTCTAACTGTACCCTGATAACATTTTTAAAATTATTTAGTGTAATTGTCCAAAAGTGCATAGGGGTTAAATCTATATAGGGTTTTACTTTTAGAACTTCATTTATCTTCTTTATATCTTTTTTAACCAAAGCACCTGTTAAATCAAATACTGTTGCATCTGATAAGGTATCGTAACAACCATCTTTTACAGTTTGCTCCAAAATACTTAGTTGTTCATCTGAATTAAAAATACTTATCTTTTCCATATCAGAAATAAATCTAGCGTAATTAGTTGTATACTGTGTTATTAATGCTTCCAGATATGATTCAGGAATACCCGGTAATTTGGTAGCAACATAATCTATAACTTGCCATCTTTCTAATTTAGGAAATACAACTGCATCCTTATTTTTAGATTCTTCACAAATCACAATGCAATTATCATGTGTATCTTCGCTTGCCCATTTTTTGATTTTTACTATATATAAGTTTGGGTCTTGAATAAATGATTCATCAGGAATAGCGCTTAATTGGTCAATAAACTTAATATCTAAGTGTTTGTTCTCACTAATAGACTTAAGGTATTGATCAACTATTATATTATCCTCGGTAGCAACCCAAATCATAAATGAATTATCTAAAGTATTATTTTCTATTTGTGATTTTAGTTTCTTAATATCCATATTTATATTATAACACTTTCTAATACTATTGTAAACAGTTACATGCTTGCCACATCTCTGTTAGTAAATAATCAATCTGTATCTTTTTATTATTCATTTGCCAGATAACTTTATCTACTTCTAAAATTTTCTTATATAATGATAAATTAGATTTTTCTAATAATACTAAACGCATCATCTTAAGAAATAAATATAAATCATACTTACTGTATTCATCGCTATAATTAATCTTCTCTGAAATTGATAGTGTGTTAGTATAGGACGCTTGAGACATTGAATCTACAATAGCATTACATAATCCATATAATTTTTGAATATCAGTATGAGATGCAAGCTCAAGCTGACCTGGAGTATGACAAATCTTATATGCTAACGGATCAATATTACTATTATAATTGTATAAAACAGAATCAGTATAGGTATCCATTTTTAATGTATACGACCTAGTTAAGATAGTATCTAAGACTAAGCTCTCATTTTCAGCAAACAATAGAATATAAGTATATGGGGTAGGTTCTTCAAAGAATTTTAATAAAATATTCTGTTGTACTAAGTTCACCTTTAGAATATTAACAGTATATAAAGACATTGTATGACTTTCATATATTTGGTCTATAAACTCTTTACTCAATACATCTGTTAACTCAAACGGAGTTAAATTAAATTTTTTTGTGATATAATCAATAACTTCAGATTCCTCACTACCTCTTTCACCTATTAAAAGCAAAGAATGTGGTAAAGTTTTAAAGTTATCAATTGTTTTTAATAACTTCTCTTGTCCAATCATTTAATGCTCCTATTGCGAAATTAATGCAACCTCAATAGTTGTCTTTATATCGCTATCATTTTTAATCATACACTTCAAGTCTAAAATTTTATCAAGATACTTACTAAACCATTGCGCATTATTTTCAATACCCACAGTATACTTAACTTTTTCCTCGAAGTAAACAGGAATATCAATAGCACTCATTGATTTTAATAAAATGTATTTATCTAATTGTAAAATAAATTTTAGATAGTTAGCAATAAATAATTTTAAGTCTGTACCTTGGTTGTAGCAATATTCTATAGTCTTAATTACTTGCTCTTTATTCCCATCAATTACATAATTAGTTAAAGCAAAGTATATATCAAAACTATAATTCCCTAAACAGGCAACAACCGAATCCATATTTAATGCATTTGAATAATCTTTGCATTTATCTAAATAAGAAATTGCTTGGCGTAATGATCCATCAGCTAACTTTGCAATATAATCAAGAGATGCTTCGTCAGCTTGTATACTTTCTTTTAAGCATATAAGGTCTAATCTTTTCTTAATTGACTCAACAGAAATTCTACCAAATGTATAAATTTGGCATCTATTCTGAACGGTCATAGGAATCTTTTGGGGATCTGTTGTACAGAAAATAAAAATAGAATACTTAGGTGGTTCTTCTACTAGCTTTAATAAAGCGTTCCATGCTGAATTGGAAAGTAAATGACATTCATCAATAATAAAAACTTTATATTCGCTATCTAAGGATCTTTCTTGCGCTTGGTCAATAATTAAACGAACATTATCTACGCCATTATTACTAGCAGCATCTATTTCTATTGGTGTTCCAAGACCACCATTAATTTTATTTGCAACTATTCTGGCAAGTGTAGTTTTACCAGAACCTGTAATACCTGCAAAAATTAAACAATTCTTAATTGCTTTTAATTCTATTTGTTTCTTTAAAATTGTAACTACTGATGATTGTTCTACAACATCTTCAAACTCAGTAGGTCTATATTTTGTCGCTAAACTCATATTCTTATCTCTCCTCAATAATTATTATAACAAAAAAAGGTTACAAAGTAAACTGTAACCTTTATAGCTCTTTTAATACTTTTATATGTTCAAACGGTAACCAACCAAAGAATTGCTCACCTTGCGCTTCGCCATTTACAATGCCAACCCCTATAACTTTTATCATTTTGTTCATTACCGATTGTAACTCAATATTGTAATGCTTACACTGCGGTAATTTTCCACCATTCCAATTAGCAGCAAGCGCATCATTAGACGCAGGATTTAATAAGCAATCATCTAACTCTATTAAATAGCAATGCTCTACTTTTAATGATGTTAAATTATAGGAAGTAGTTTTAGGGATAAATATTGATTTTGTATCATCATTATACTCTAAATCAACTGCAGTAATTTTTTCTAATTCTTTTTTAATCTTCTGACTTAGCATAATCCTTCATTAAGTATTGGTTTTCAGATAAATATACCGCGTGCATATCAGCAGTGTGCAATAAATAAGCTAACGGATATCTTGACATAATCTCAGAAATATTACCTTGATTCGGAGTACCCCCTAAAGCAAAATGGTGGTTCATAATTGCGATTTGTTCTTCTTCAGTTAATTTAATAAAGCGACTTGCAATAAGTACAGAATCTACACAGTGTTCTAATCCCATAAAGCGATCTTGAGCATCCTTTACTCGGTATCCTGCAACTGATTGCCAATCATAATTACCAAGTTCATCCCATTTACTGCCTGTTGGTGAATACACCTTCTTATTTTGAACATAAGTTTCATAATAGTTTGTCTTTGAAAGATCGTGTAATAACCCACAAATAATAACAGAATCTTGAGGAATATTAATATTATAATTTTTATACTGCTCCACTAATTCAAATAAATGATAATACACATTTAAACTATGCGCGCATAATCCGCCCTCAAAAGCAAAATGATACTTTGTTGACGCTGGTGCAATAAAAAAATCTGAGCTCTCTAAAAAATTAACAAGTTCCGGAATACCTTCTCTATCAACTGATTCTAATACATCTAAAAATAATTGTTTGTTATCCATAGTTACTCCTTATTTAAATAGGCAATTGCAGTGGTTAGGATATTTTTCCCTATACCTATCTGCTAACTTGTTTGCTTCTTCAAGCTCCAAATTTGTATTTACTTCATACTTCTTATAAGTCTTAAATCCTTGAACTTCTACATTGTACCTATTCCATTTTTCAGGCGTAGGCATGATACTAATACTTACTTTCTCGTCTGTCATCGTTTTTTAGTCTCCTTTTACATTAATAATTATAAGTCAATACATTATAAAAGTAAACTAAAAAAGGAACCTCGCGTCCTCGTACAAGGTTCCCAAAAGGAGTTACACTTGAAGCGCCTGCAACACTTCAAGCATATATTATGAAAAACCGTCATTTATTAGAAAGAAGAAAGTATATGATTTTAGCAGGTTTTGCTTTATTGTCCTACCTAAAACGGTTCAACATATTATACACCTTTTTAAATTTTTAAGCAAGCACTCTCAAGTGTATTCTCTAATAGTGCCAACCTAGTAAGCAACCCTACACCCCCAGGAACAGGAGTTACTCTATTTTTATCTAATGGATTAACATCTACGTCTCCACAGAGTTTACCATTTTCGTCAAAATTAATACCAACGTCTACAATAAATGCATTTAATGCGTCTTGACTGGAAATAAAATTTCTTTTACCAACAGCGCAGATAACAAGATCAGCATTCCTTAATAATCTGTCTCTAAGCTCTTTAGGTGTATGCGAGTTACATAAGGTAGTAGTACAATTACCTAATTGAAGCATTTTTGCCATCGGTCTTCCTACAATATCAGACCTTCCTAGAATAACTGCGTGCTTACCATCTAAATCAAATTTAATCCATTGTAAATATTCAAGGATACCCAAAGGTGTACATGGTTCAAATTCAGTTTCTGGACCAAATCCATCTACATCTAGTTCAGGTGGAATATGTTTAATTATTACATCTTTATCTATATGCTTAGGAAGTGGTAATTGCACAATAATCCCGTCAGCACCTTCATTTGCTACTTTATCAATATAATTACAAATAGTCTCTGTGGTAGTTGCTTCAGGCAAAGCGATTAAATTAGCTTTAAAACCAACTTCTTCACAATCTTTTATTTTATTGCGTACATACCTAGTAGATGCTTCATTTTGACCTACTTGAATTATATATAATGTTGGGATAAGTGGTTTCCTTGCAGTTGTAATTGCCTCTTTAATTAGCTCTTTTTTGAGCTTAACAAATGTCTTTATTGATTGTGTTTCTGGATTAATCTGCATTTAAACCCACCCATTGGTCTTTTGGAAGCGCTTTTAGCAGTTGTTTTTCTTCGTCACCTTCAGCAGTATAAGTATATACATCTGATTCATCTGTTAATGGACCTGCTTTTAAATCTTCTTTGATTGCATAGAATTTCTTTCTTGCCTTCTTAGGAATTAAAATATAGGTAATACCTTCTGATTTTAGCTGTTCAAACATGTTCATAATTTCGTTTCTCCTTTATTTTACTACAGCATATAATGTGTGCTGTCCTCGTTTTTCTCCATTTTCCCAATAAACTTTTACCACTTTATACTTAGACATTAATTCTGCCACGTCATCTGCCGAAGAAATCGGAAAACTTTTCATTTTATGCCTTTTAATATAATCAGACTTTCTTGGTTCTACCATTCGTCTACTGCGGTCATCACCACGTTTAAATTCCTGTAAAGCATTTGTAATAAATTTATTGGTTGTCTTAGTAATCTTTTTTGTGTCTTTTTTAGCACTCTTTTTGGGTGCTTCTTCTACATAAGACTTATGCAATGTATAACCAAAATTATCTGTTTCATCATACTCTCTAATAAGAATAATTTCTTCTTTTGTTAACCCATACATTTCTGCAATTCTTCTAAAGAAAGCAGATTTAGAGTCCGCTGATAATAGCATTGTTTTTACTTTCTTATTGTTAAATACTTGAAATTCATAAATCATATTATACCCTCTTTGCATTAATTATAATAACATAAATAGGTTAAATTGTAAACTAACTCCAACTCGCTTTCGCTGCTTTTACCAAAAAATCAATTTCGTCCTCGCTACTAGGCATATCTAATGTATCTCTAGTATACACTTGCTCTTTTTCAGATTCAGCTTGCTTTTCAGTAGTTTTAGAAGTTTCTTCTTTTACCACAGACTAATTTCCTCCACGTGTTCTTCTTTTTTATCTTCGACAATTTGTTTCTTTTTTAGCTCAGATGTGTCCGCTCCATTTGTTTCACAAAACCTTCTGTATTCACAAAAATAACATAACTTATTTTGTTTCTTTGGAAATTCAGTAGCATTAAGCATTAATTTTTTATGCGCTAAAAAGAAAGCGACTTGTTGAGGATCAAACTCTATTGGAATAAATTGAATATGACTATCTTTTAGCTTTTCAATAGATTCCCTTAATTGTATTTCAGATTTTGTTTTTAAAGTATCTGTACATTTTGGCACTAAGGCATAATACATATTACGTATGGTATTTCCTGTTGCCTTTTCATAATAATATTTATATAGATGAACTTGACCTGATTGCATATAATGCTCTACATTATTAGAATACTTAAAATCATAAAGATCATACGTGGTATCATCTATTTTAACTAAAAGATCGATAAATCCAATAAAATCGTCTATTAATAGTTTGTGCTCGTATTCTCCTTCTGGGATTTCTTTAAAAGCAACAGGTAAAATAGTTTCTAATTTTAATACTTCTACTTCATTATCCCTTAACCAAATTGAATAATTTTCTTTATAAGAATTTACTGCTTCCTCAATAGATCTTGTTTCAATTCCTGTATGAATACTAGTTCCTAAATACAAAGGATTTGTTGGGCGTGTATCAGGTTTTGTTTCTAGCTTGTCCAGATATCTTAGTTTATACTTATATGGGCAAGTATGATATGTGTCTACTCTTGAATAACTTACTAACATAAATATATTATAATAAAAAAAGTAGTCTTTGTAAACTACTTTTATTTTTGGTATTTTCCTGAATCAAAGAGTCCCCTACGAATAGTTGTCCTACTGCAATTAAAATGATCTGCGCATTGGTACAGACTTTGTGTATGACTTAAACCTGTAGCACGACCTTCTTGGTACATGGCATAAACGTCCACCCAAGGTAGTTCTAGTTTGCGATGAATATCAGAATTTGGACTGCCTATTTGATACTGTACTAGGCGTTTAAAAATCACTGTTCTAGAACAACTAAAATGTTTTGCACATTGGTCCACTGCCTGTGTATGACTTAAAGTGGCGCGGTACTCTAAATAGTATTTGCACAGGTCATCTTTGTCAATTTTAATTGACACTGAGCGCTTTCTCTTCTTACTTTGATAAATATTATATTCTCGTAAAAAAGACAACATTGTATATGAGCTGCAATTAAAATGTTTTGCGCTTAATTCTAATGCCTCTAAGTGTGAATACGAAAGGCGCAATTGGGTGTAATACTCTTCTAATTCTTCCTTGCTTATGTGTTTTTGGCGCGCCCTATGCAATTCATCACCGGGTACCCTGATACCATTTGCTTTAAGCTGCTTTTGTATAACGCTAACGCTACAATTGAAATAGTCTGCACACTCAGTATACACTTCACATTTAGACCTGGACTGCCGTAAATCTATATACATAGTAGCTAGCTTTGACACATCTATGCTACACTTTCTGCTGTTTGTTAGGTCAAGTTCTTTCAGGCGCGAATAAATTGTACTTACACTGCAATTAAAATGATCTGCACATTGTTGTTGGGTCCAGCGACACTCACAGTACAAATATTGAAGTTCTTCACTTGAAATATTTAATAAACTTGGTTTACAAGTATCACCACCTGGAGTTAAATTAAATCCCTTATCACTATCCATTGTATGAAATTCAGCGATCAATTCTTGTTCTTTACTGCATGCTTCAGCTCGAGTTAAATTTTCGTATAGAATTTTATGCTCAAAAGCGTCCCACCCATATTTTTTAATTGTATTTCAAAAATAAGTATTATCTTGGTAACCTCGACCGTGATTTCATCTTTTCTTTGGATTCACACTAGTTATGCCAAAATATTTTCTTCCGTCTTGTATTAAAGTATGGCAATAGACACAATATTTCTTTTCAGAGTTCATACTATTTTTGATATTTTCCTGAAACTCCAAATGCTTGTAAGCTCGCGATTTCGCTTGAAAGTATTTTAGATAATACTTTTAGCAATTCCTGTCCTGCCTCTACTTTAGCTTTCAGCACAGATGTAGCGTGAGAATAAATAAACTTAATTAAATTCTCAGATAATGCTTCTTGGTCCGAGTGCGCTTTTAGTTGGTCTATAGTATATTTCTTATCTGCCACTGTAGTAGTCCCCTGCTTTGCTAAATATGCCTCATTATATCTATCTTTGTATCTCAGGTTAGCACAATCAGATAATAAATCAAGTTCTTCTACTCGTTCTTCTGTGTAATACAATGTGGTACTTAGGTCTACACACATTCTTTGAAGTGAAGGAATATCAAAATTCAATTTATATTCTTGAATTTGTGCCAGATAACTTTTAATCTGCGACACTTTTGTATCTAAATCTTGAGCAAACTCATCTACAACCGGTTTTCCTAATCTATTATAATAATCTAAATTACTTTTTAATTCTTCAGATTGCTTATTTAATTCATTGTCATTAATAATTAAACTCATTACTGATTCCAATACTCCTTTAATTTATTAAAATCTTCATTTGTTATATAAACCTGATCCTTATTAATTAATTGAACAATTTTAAATCCTGGTCTTGTAAGTAAGAAACTTTCATGCACTGGCATTAATCCTACAATACAATTAGGCATTGCCATCCCAGCAGGAACCATTTTTTCATCTTCCACACTATATAATTTAATTATTGGCATCTTCGCTTATTCTCCTTATAAAATCAGAATAATTAGTTCTTAAAAAAGTTCTTAACTTTTCGCTCTCAATTTCAAAACTATAATAATTTGGATCATTTAACATTTTTATATGATAAGATTTTCCATCTTCCTTTTTAATCTTTTCTAATGTTTCTATAGGTATCCATACAATTTTATCATTTTTTACTGACCACCAAATAACACCAACATATAATCCCGGAACACCTTTTAATTCTAACATTCTTGGATATTGCCGGATATCTGCAAAGTTTAATGTATTGCCACTCTTTGTTGATTTACAATCGATAATAAAACAATAAGGTTCTTTATAACAAATAAAATCGCCAGCATTTCCTACCGCATGGTATCCACCCATCGTATCATATAACCTATAACATAAAGATTCAGGGACTGATTCTAGTCAGTCCTTCTTAAATCTTTCCTCAAACTTTTTTCCTTGTGATTGTGCCATATTAGCTTGACACCTTCATTTCTGGAAGAATATCTGTAATTGTTTGTTTCTTAATTACAATCGCTTTATGGTCGCCAAAACACATTGTAATATAGTCTTCTTTGCTGCCCGCTAGAATTAAATTTAAATTATTCATATTAATAATCGCTGAGTAAGGCGTATTAACATTATCATTTTCTACCCTTAATTCTTCTATATTATTACTAGACCAGTCACTAATAATTAATTTATTGGATTGGAACTCTATTCTTCCATAGTTCTTATCTTCGTTGAATAGCATTAATCTTCCTAAAGATTCCATTAATTCTACCACATTTATTACAACCGAGTATCCGTAATCTTTTGCCGCCATGCCTCTAATTGCTTGTACAGGCACAGTAGAAATTAAATTACAATCAGCTAATATTGCAGATAGTGTAACATTATTAGATTTAAATCTTACTTTAGTTTGAATGATCTCATCAGAAATAGGGTCTTGCGCCATTTCAAACTCTACATTAGTTACATCCTTAAATAGTTTAAATAATTTAACTACCTTTTCACTTAATAGCATCTTTACTGGTTTCTCTAGTGTAAATGAATTAACACATGCTCCAGAAGTAAATGTAATAGCGCCACTTTCATCTATATAATAATAAGTTTGTACAGGTTTAGCAGCAATACCTCTTAATAATTCTTTACTATTGTGAGTTAAGATGCTCTGTAAAATATCACTATCAACTGAAAAATTATTTGTAATATTGTATAGCTCAATCTTAGGCAATTCTAGTATTGAATCCCCATTATAAATAATAGGTAGTTTATATTCACCATTACCCTTAACACAAACAAATCTCTCTTTAATTACTAAGCTAATAGTTTCTGAGGTCATTCTGCTAATTAAGTCTAAAAATAATTTTGCATTTACCGCTGCTTTAAAATTAGTATCTTCCTCTAAGGGAAATTCTACATCTACTTTATATTCTCTATTAGTTACAGATAAAGTTAAAGTTGAGTCATGTGTTACGAGTTCTAGTGTTTCAGTATATAAGGAAACATTTTTAGAATCAATTGCATTTTTAATAATTGTGCAATTATTTTTAAATTCTTCTGTCTTTAATATCATTATTTATCTCCTGTACTTCCAAAACCACCAGCGCCACGCAAAGTATCTTTATCTAAAGACTTGACTTCTTCTAAAGCACCCATCCAAACTTCTCGCATTACTAATTGGGAAATCTTATCACCTTTGTTAAAATGTACATCTTCATCTGAAAAATTGAAAAAGTGAATATGAACATTACCTGTGTAATCGCTGTCAATCAATTCAGCACCTTTGAATAGTTTCTTTTTAGTTGATACTCCTGATTTATTATAAACTGCTAAATCCCAACCAAAAGGGATATCAAATGCAACATCAATTGGAATTAAAGCATCCTGCCATGCTGGAACTGTAATATCTATTGGCGAAAATACATCTAATCCTGACGATCCCGGTGTTCCTCTCACCGGTGCTTTAGCATCTTTACTTAATAATTTATACTTTAAATTTGGGTAATTCTTCATCTAATCCTCCATGTCTAATATCTTATCCGTCTGTCTATTTACGTATTCTTGCTCTAGTTTATTCGCGATAACTCGTAATTCATCTATCCAGCTAGGGCAGTCATCTTTCAGTGTCTTATAGTCTATCTTAATAAAAGGAATTCCTTTTCCTAATGTCCAAAATTCCATCTCTCTAAAATAACCGTAATAAGGCATACCTTGGGCGCGTACCATTACTACCACGTCAACCTTTTTAGCATCTTCATCAAGGCAGACAAACTTAACCGGATGACCTTGCACAAAAATAGTTACTCCAGGAAAGTATTCTGTAATTTTATCCGCTATTTTTTGTTCATCTGTTAATACGTACATAATTTATTTCATCTTTTTATAAAAATCTGCGCTATCATAAGCATCGTCTCGCTTTTTAGAGGCAACACATAAAGATGTAATTGATATACCACATAAGGTCCCAACAATAAATCCTGTAAAAAAGTATAGCATAATTTTTATCTCTCCTTCTTTAATAATATTATAGCGCTTATTAGTGATAAAGTAAATAAAATTGGAATAACTAAATCAACTTTTCCTAAATTATCTAACCACTTTGTTCTTTTTACATTATATCGACGCTGTGGTTGATCTACTGCTTTGTATCTTCTAATCATTTCTTGTGCATCCATTTATAATCCTATCTATTACAGCGTTTGATACACCAACCAGTATAATTGTCCAAAATGCTTTGCATGCAATATCCCAATTATACGCTGTTGCTGAAAAAATACTCACTATAGATGCAAAAGCTAACGCAAATAGCATAGCGATGCCAATATATAGCAAGCTTTTAAAAAATTTATCTGACATCATATAACTCCTTTAAATATTCTAATCTTAATTCTTTTAATGAGTATAAATTATCTTTATACATAAATAATCGATAATCTGTTGCTGGGTCAACAAATCTAGTTACAACTACTTTATTCTTTAAAACAGAATTAGGTGCTGTAAATTCACAAATATACGAAAGTACATCATCGTCATTAAGTTTACCAAAACCTAGTTCAAACTTTCCTTCATTCTTTAACATAATTCCTCCTAGTTCTTCCTAAATAAACTGCCGAGTACATTAAGTACTATCATTGCTGCTAATACCTTTTTAAATAGTAAAGCAGTATAAGTTAGATTAAAAATAAAACTTATTAAATGTGCAACTATAAACGCTTCTAATAAAGCAAGTCCAAATGCAAATAATAATAATCCTAAATATATTCCAGCGACTGATAAGGTCTCTTTCCATTTCTCACTCATTATTAATTTATCCTCCCAAATCAAGTAAATTGCCTAATTGTTCTAAAGCGGCGATTGCGTCTGCTTTTGTTTTATACTTACCATACTGGATTACCTCATTAGTAATTGTATATATAGTTACATTTTTTATGAATCCAGAGTCTGCAGGATTTAAAGAAGGCAAACATTGCTCTACATATGCACATTGAATATGGTCAGCATTAACTAATACTGGGTAATCTCTTGAGGTTGTCTCTACCATTATACTCCGCATTTTATTCTGTCTCCTTTTTTATGATTATGCAAGTCCCATTTAAAATCTTTTGTAAATTGAATATTTTAGAACTTAACCAAATAATCTTACTCTCTTTATTTGGATTTCTATATAAAACATGTCCTTGACTGTCAATACAATACTCAACTAAATCACCATCATTACTTCTGCATTTTTTAATATAAAATGGTTCATTGACATGTAAATCTAATAATTCTAATACTTTCTCAATATAATTCATTATTCAATACCTAAATCTGTGGACCAATACACTACACCTAATTTCATATTGTCGTACATATGATCTTCTGCCATGAATGGTGGTAAATCGATATTATGAGTAAAGTTAAATTCGGATGTTACCCTAATTCTAATGAAGAAGTATCCAGTAAGTGAATTAGGCATTTTTTGAACATTAACTTTATAACCTTTGTTTAAATAAGGCAATACAATAGTTTTTAGATATTTTCTTTCGATATCGTCTAAAATAGGTTCTTCATAAGGAGCTGCTAACCACTTAATTAAATCTTCGCTTGAAGTATAAGATTGTTTAGTAAATCCTTTCGCACGCATAAAGTTTTCCACTGCGATATCAATGTAACTTAAGTAATCTGGATAATCCAACTGTTCACACTTAATCTGTCTTATAATCTCATTTTTGTAATGTGTCAGATTAGTTTCACATACTGCTGTTTTTGTTTTCATAGATATTCTCCTTTTATATGATTAATTATAGCGCAGAATAAAAAAAGAGTAAACTAATTTACTCTTTATAAATCTTAGGAAAATCCTTCTTTAAGATTTCTGTTGGTGTCATTGCTTTATCAATAATACTACCACAGGTCATCTTACCTTCAGTACAGTGGTCTTTTTGACAAGGTGCACCACAATTACCAAATAAAATAGGATTTTCATTATATAATGCTTCCCAAATCTTTAACATCACATATCTGGTTTCCTTCGAGTTTCTTCTACAAATTCTTTGAGAAATCATATGTTTAAATTGATAAGGTGTTGCAGAAATAATAAGAATATTTCTTAAACCTTGTGGAGCTAAGAAACCGGCATCATCATGGTTAACACCACGATCTACCAAATTTTTATATTCAGTCATTGCTTTTTTGCATCCGTCTAAATAAGCGTTAGTCAAATCCTCATGCCCCAAAATGTCATAAGGAACTGTAAAATCATTAGAATCTGAATAGTCACTATATTGTAAGCTAGCGGACATAAATTTTACTTCATTTTGGTGTCTAGTAATTTGAGCTAAGAATCTTCGTGATGCTCCAACAATGACCACATTAATTACACCAAACTTTTGAATAGTTGGATGTGGCAAATTAGTCATTACTTTTGCTGTAGACTCTTTATAATCTTTATTATACAAATCCATAAAATCATCCATATTTTTAATGGCGTGCCCGCGTTGTGTTAACCTTGCAGCACATACCATCATTTTTTCTGATTCTTTAATAACTTCTGGATTTAAAATTTTAACTTCTATCTTATTCACTTGTTAGTTCCTCCAGCTCTTGCTCCTTTCCCTCTTCTACACTTGCTCTTAAAATACATAGATAATTAATTGCATCTGTAATTTTCTCATTCCAACGATCCATATCATATGTATCCTCTGTAACACACATATCACTAATTGATACTAAATGTTTTGCCATCATAGTAAATACAGCATAGTTTTGGGGTTCTCCTATTAAATTCGCTACTTTTTTAAAATGAGAAAGTCTGTCATCTTCGGCACCTACATTGTATTCCTCTTTTTTACGTAATAAAACAGATTTACATCTATCCATCTGTTCTTCAACAATTTTGTTAAACTTATCACTCGTCATAATATTACCTCCTTTTGTATTATTCGTCTCCAGTCATTTCATTCATATATCGAATGTTCATTGCAATTTTATTCACCGCAGCAACACCTTGAAGATCTTTACTTTGAATTTCATTTGTGCTGAATGTAAAATTTAGTGGAATATATTCCTCACTATGTCCTAACAAATAATCTTCAGTACATCCAAACAAACTGCATAACTTATCAATCATAGTTACACTTAAAACTCTTGTGCCATTCTCAATTTTTGTTATCAAACTCTGATCAACACCCATGTATTTTGCCATTTGTTCTTGTGTTAAATTGTTGTTTTTTCTCAATTCCTTTAACCTTGAGCTAACCTCCATTTGCTCTATTCGTTCCTCCTTTTGCATCTATTATTATAAACCAAACATATTAAAAAGTAAATTACTTTTTTAAATCATTACTAACATTTAGAATATCTTCTATAATGTCTTGTTCAAACTTTTCTCCTTTATCTGCATAAAGGTGTCTATCTGTTTCGCCATCAGTTATTATAATGTGTTCAGGCGAAAAATATTTCAAATACAGCATATTTAGTTTCTCCTTTATATTTATAATAGCGTAAAATAAAAGGAAAGTAAACTACTTTCCTAAATAATATTTTGGTCCATAAATTAAACTATCAACACCTATTTCATACTCTTTATTACATATTAATTTAATACTGTCAGGATTAAACATTGAATAAGTATCTTGAGCTAACTTTAGTGCTTCCTCTTCAGTTTTACCCTTTTTAATTGCCTTCTCATAAGTTTCATGAATCTTAGATTGGTTCTCATCTTCATACCAACCATCACATACAATATAAGGGTCGACTGACCATGGAGTAAAAGAACATTTTTCATTTGCTGCTTGTACCATTAATTCGCAAAGACGCTCTGCAACTCTTTCTTGATTCTGTAGAGGTGCTTCACAGAAAACTTCATCATGGATGGTAACCAGCAATCTAGCACCTAACTGTTTTAATTCTTCGTCATTATTAATTAAAATCATTGCAGATTTTGTCATTGTAGCAGCAGAAGATTGAATTCTAGCATTTAATGTTTGTCTTAATGCTCTACTAATAAACGCACTATTATTACGTACTTTTAATCCATCTGTCTCTGCACGCTCCTGAACACTTTGCCTTGCTATTTTAGTTTTAGCTTTTTCGAGTTCTTTTGTATATTTTTTAATCTTTACTTCTAACTGCTTATCTTGATGCTCCCGTGCGCCAATAAAAGGATTAAAATAATCTTTCTTAACTTTTTCTTCTATTGTATATAGGGGTAATTGCGCATCAGGTAAATGTCTTCTTCTACCATAGATATTAGTGACGTATCCAAGTTTCTTTGCCATTTCCTGTGAATCTTTTGTAAATTTATCAACTGCTTTAAATCCATCATAATACGCATCAATAATAGAATTTGCTTCAGTTACAGGTAATTGCATTCTTTTTGCAAGTGTTGGTGCAGACATTCCATAGTTAACACCGAGGAATACCTGTTTCGCTTTTGATCTTCGCTCCTTACCTTCTTGTGATTGTATTACTGTAACATTTGAATGTCGTTTTACTTTTATTTGCATACATATCCTACTTTCTTCTTCATATACAATTATACACTGTTTTATCCGTATTTAACACATTAATTATCTTTTTGCCCACATTTCTATAATGAATATTATCTAAACCTAAACTTAAGATATATTTAGCAGCTTGATTAACAGAAACAAATTCCATCTGGTCGTTATTTTCATCTATCATAATAATATGATATCCATGAATGCCTGCTACAACGCTTTTAATTTTCTTCATACTATCTTCAGAATACTCTTTTGATTTCTTGGTACTTTCTTCAATCTGTCAAGTATATCCATTGAGTAGTAATTCGTTTTTAGATGCTCTCTTTAAAGTTTCAGGACTTGTTTTTATACACTGACACACGCTTTTAATTGAATTAAATTCTAGTACCTCTGTTTCGTTGTATGCTTTAACCTTAAGACTATTCTTTGATGCAATACTATTTTTAGTTTCTATTGAATGAGACTTACCATAAAATCCATTCTTTTTGCCTATTCTCTGCTTACTTATTTCAGACAGTTTAGCTCTAGTTTCTTTAGAAGGACAATAACCTTTTTTACCCTCACTAATATGTTGACACCAAGACTTATAAGAATCTGATTCCTTATCAATATCCTTATAATAAGCTAATAATGACTGTTTTTGTTTATTTCTACATTCTTCTGTGGAAGTAACCTGCAATATCATTTCTCTATATTCTAAATAATATTGTTCAATGTTATCTAATAAGCTAATAAATTCTTCATATTCAGGTAAGTTATTGAGCTGTTTATTTCTTAAAATGTATTGAATACTAGCATAGTTCTTGCCTTTATATTGGTCGGTACTGCACCTACAAAGAAAATAATGAGCTAAAATATGGTCTTTAATGCTAAGATTTACTAAATTATTAGCTGAATTATCGACTGCTAAGTTATTAAGTTTATAATAAAATCTAGGTACAATATGATGCTTTTGAGTTTTATTAACACAATGCTCTGTATATCTATTATTTTCTATTAGATTTGCATATTTGTCGAGTCATTCATTATCTATTACTAAACCAATAGTGATTAATTTTTCTTTTGTCTGCATTTCTCTATTTCAAATTCTACATTTGCTGCTTTGCCTGGATGCACCAATGCGATAAAATAAGGTTCATCCTCAACTAATATCTCATCATTTACTGATAAATCCTTTGCATATTTCCAACCATTAGGAGTTTCTAATTCATCATCAAGATTTACTGTAAAAGCATGGTCTATGATATCAACAGCAGCATCACAAGGTTCTATCGACTCTTTAACCGGTTTAAATTCTAGATTATCCTCATACTCATTGTGATAACATTTTGATGCAATCTTTGCGTACAAGTCTTGTTGTTGCTGATATGCTTCCTGCATATCTTTATCTTGCGCAAAAGCGCACAAAGAGCGGGGTTCCTGACCACTAAAATCCCCACCAATAATCGCATATCGTTTTCTTACTCTAATCATCTACTTTCTCCCATTTAATATAATCTATTATAACATCTTTATATGTTGGTTGCGAACCCTTTAAAAATTGTTTTATCTTTCTTTGATACATTGCTTCATTGAATGGATAACCTGGTTTTAATGGACGTGTATTATACCACCAAATAGCGCCTTCTCTGATAGAATCGAAATAATATTCTTTTCCTTCGTAATAGCATTTAACTTTTATAGACCTTGTAGCATATTGTTGATTTTGACCGCATTCACCATTTTCTCTAATCTTGGTACCATAATAGTTTAATCCTTGAGCTTTATTATCTTCTAAACGTTTTTCTCTAGAATCTTTTATCTTTTGTTTATGCTCTTCGCTAAAACCATTTTCTTTTCTATAATCCGATAAACTTTGCGAAATTTTATCTCGTACCTCTTGCGAAGCAACTTTTGCATCATGTTTTGCTTTCCACACAGGGTCCCACATAGGATTAACTGGATTATCACTCAAATATCCATAAGCAACTTTGAGCTTAAAATTATCTGGGTATTTTTCACAAAGTAATCTATGCGCTTCTACGTGTTCTTCATGAGTCAACCTAATAATATTTTTATCTTTTTGCCGAGATTTACCTTCACCACCCATACATTTCGGCACTATATGGTGTCCTTCCCAGTTACATTTTAAATTAGCTCATTGTCCCCGTTCTCTTTTAATACTATTTATGTATTCATCATAATTCATTAAGTTAAACCTCCAACAAATAATAATTATCTTGCTTTATTATATTTTTAATAGTCTCAACATTATCTTCTGATTCCAGCTTATCACCAACTTTTAATTGATTTACAAATACCCAACCATTATCAGTTAGTACTTCTTCTGTATCCTCAATCTTATAAGTAGAATCTACGCTTTCTACTTGACGCTCATCTATAGTTGGTTCAAAAATCATTCTAACTGTTTTATCATGAGATGGAATATTTTGTAAGTTAGGATTTGATGACGCAAATCTTCCTGTAACAGTACCAATAGGGTCAAATCTACCATGTACTCTGTGATTTTTATCTACGCCCGCAGGAATAGCATCAATGAATGTAGTAATAAGAATGTCTACCGCTCTTTTTTCTTTAATTAATTCACAAACTTTAATATGCTCTTCTTCAGCTAATTGGTCTAAGATTTCTTTACCTGTTCCGCGTGGTTTATCCTTATTAACACTTGGTGCTTTAAGAATGTCATATAAAAATATTGCTAATTGAGTATCTGAATTTAAATCAATAGGATCAGATAATTTTTCTGCGGGAGTTTTACTTGCCCACTTATACCTCTTCTTTAATTTTTGGTCATAATAAGGGTATTGCTTTTCAATCTCTGCTTCTGATAATTTAGTCTTCTTTGGAGCATACACGGGTTGTCTAGTGTTTGCTTCAGGAGTTAACTTCCAATCATCAATTAATTTTTGATTTGCTTTTACTTCTTCATCAATCTCTCTTTGTTTCTCATCAGACTTTGCATGATAAATAGTAGACATCTTATCTGCATACTCTGTGTTAACATAAACACCTGCTGTTTCCATATCGACTACAACATCTAAAATTGGGATTTCTACTTTATATAATAAATCTAATAGTTCTTTATTTTCAGGTCTAGTTAAAATCTCAAATTGATATTCTTGTAATTTAAAAGTATCATAACTATCTGTAGCAGCATATAGTGCAAATAGTTCAGGGTCAAACATAGCATAAGGAAAACCTGCAAATAAATGCTCTATGTCGTATCTTTCTTGCGTTGGATCAATATGTAATCTGTATTGTGCTTTTAAACCTTTAAGCTCATTTTCATTTATTAGATGTGCACCTACTTGAGTATCCCAATCAACATGTACTCTTGTTCCAGTTGTTTGCTGAAGAACTTCAATATCAAATATTGCGTTATGAAATATAGTATAAGTATTACCTAAACGTTTAAGTTGTTCTGCTATTTGTGATTCTGTAAGTTGTCCTTCTACTAAATCACCCATAATAACTTGCTCTTTACCTTTTTCATCATATTCAACTGTAAATTTTCTATGATTAACAGGAACATATGCTGCTTTCATGCCTGGAGTATATAAACAAAGACCCATCAATTTACAATCTTTAAAAACTTCTAATGTATTATTAGTTTCGGTATCTATTGCAATCTTTCCGTTTTCTAACGCTTTATCAATATACTTTTTATAATCTTCATAAGTTCTAATTACAATAGTATTTTCGGCATATCTTCCTAAAATCTGATACACTTGTTCCCTAATTAATTGCATCTTATCATAGATAGAAATATAAGAAGATTTTAGTTTTTGTTGAACTGTTAAATTTTCTAACTTTTTAGGTGCTCTCGCTTTTTTAAGAATAGACTGAGTATCTTCTTCTTTTAAAGTAAATTCTTCACCCCACAGAGATAATTGTTCCATAATTAAGCTCCTTTTCTTTACTTTACTATTGTAACATATAAAATAAAAAAAAGAAACTAAAAAAGAGACATTTAAGTCTCTTTAATAAGTAACTCTTCTAACTGGATTTCCTGCGTTAGGAACCGCAGCTGAATAATTTTCAGCAGCGAATACTGGTGAAGTTTGCTCTTCATATGCAGGAATTGGTGTTCTAGGCACTTCTTGGTAAACTTCTCCATATTGATTTGCAGTTGCTGTAGAATTAACAGTACTCGTATTTGTAGTAGTATTTGCCAACGGTGCTTTACCATTAGCGATTAATAATTGATTTGCTAAGTCAGCAACTTCATTATAAGGTTTATCTAAAATAAATTTCATTGGATTGAAATTTTCAAATAGCTTAAAATCAGCTGGATATGCTTGTTTATTAAAAATAGTAGCATTCTTTATTAGTAAATTATATCTAGTATCTTGTGTTGTTGAACCAATTCTTTCTAAAGTAAACACTTGGTCTGCTAGATTTCCGTACTCTGTGTAGCAACTTTTTAATGTGTTTAAGAATCCTGATGGTCTTTCAAATACTACTGAATGAGTTTCTTTTAATTGTCCATTTTCATCAACAACATATTTTAAAGCAGGAATAAATACTGTTTGCTTATATCGCTCGCCTGCTGCACACAATGGGCATGCCGCAATAGGATCATAAAAACCTCTTAAACAGTTAACTTTTCTAAATTTTCCACCAATATTAATTCCATGAACTGTATATCTAGGTAATTCATCTGGCGAATTAAAAGCAAATCTAATTAATACTTTTTCCCCTGGATTTAATTTTAGAAATGAAACTGAATTTGTGTGATCATACTTAGTTACTGCACCAGTTGGTTGTGCTTGTCGTTCTGCTTGCATTTTTAAAAATTCTTCGTGTGTAAATTGCATAAAATAAAATTTTCTCCTTAAATAACGTGCATACTACTTTTCGTGGGATGCTACCACTTTATATTTACATTATACTATACAACAATTCATTTGTAAACTATCAAATTCCTCTTTTGTAAGGTCTGCCACATCTTTTCCGTTTGGCATAGTAATATCAGTTACAAATTTAGAACTGCCTATATATTTTTTAAAACGTTCTGCGCCCGTTCTTCCCGCAGAATCACCATCATAACATAACTTAAAACTTATAATATTAGATTCTCTTAATTCTTTTAATTGCCCGGGTGTAGTACCTGCGCCTAATAATGCAACTGCAGGATATCCCCAAGACCACAATACTAAACAATTTATTTGTGACTCAACCACATATACTTCAGAATAGTTTTGCGCTTTATCTAAAGCGTAAACAATATCTTTATTAGCACCCGCATCAATATAAAATTGTTTGCTATCAACAGATCTTCTTGTTAAAAATGATAGTTGATGCCTAGTATTATAAACAGGAAATACAATTGACCTCTTGTTTTGGTCATATTTTAAATTAAAATCCTTAATTACTTGGTCTGAAATCCCACGCTTTGTCATGTATGGGTGATAAGATTCAAATTTATCTAAGATAGATTCATCTAATATTTTAGGTTTTTCTACTATGTTTTCGCTTAAATCAATTGGTTTTAGGTTAAATTTGTTATCTATAATAACATCAGCATACTTTGATAACAACCAATGTTGCCCAAATGATTCATTTTTATTAAAACATGCACCTACGAATTTACTAAATGACCCTTTAAAACCACATGTAAAACAGTGCGCTGTTCCATAAGAAATTTGTTTATTTGGATTTATACTTATAAAACATGAAGGATGTGATTCTTGACCATGTGCATGTACAGGGCAGGTAACTTGAATATTGTCACCTGATTTGTGCATATCTTTTAATTTATCAGGATTCTGAGTCTTTACTTCCTCTAAAATCTGAAAAATATCTTTTTGAATTACTTGGTCATTAATAGTTATCATAAGGATTGCTTCCTTCACTTACTTGTGGTGCATATTGGTATTCAGCGGGTTCTTCTGCTTGATATCCTGAATTCAAATCATCTTCATCAGGTATATAATTAAAAATACCTTTATCATAATCAACTTCATAAGAAAGCTCATATTTCTTTGCACCATCTCTTGCTTTTGCAATATTAAATGTCATAATATTATCTTTCTTACTTATAAATAAAACTTCTGTAGCGTCTTGACCAATTCTATCTGACAATGATAAATTTTGAGTTCCTGCCATTCCACCTTCTTCTACTGCAGTTCTATTTTGTTGAGATGCAACAACAATAGGAATATGTTTTTGTACCTGTAAATTCTTTAACGCTTTACTTATTTCTGCTGCTTGCTCAAATGATTTTGAATAACTTTTAGTACTATCTAATAATGAAATTTGGTCAACAAATAGCATATCTAACTCATATTTATCAACAAAAGTTCTTAATGTATCTACTGTTACTTTATCTTCTTTGATCATATCCCGAGTTAAAACAAATAGTTTACCTTTAGAATTTTTTAAGTTTTCTAAATACATTTTATATTGGTTAGCAATATTCATGCCACCCCGAGAAATGGCAGTGTTAGAAATATGACTAACTAAAGTATCGTAACGACCTGCAATCTTATTAGCAGTCATTTCACCTTCGTAAAAACCTACTCTTAATCCTTTTTGGACTGCTGCAGTAGCAAATTTAATCATTACTAATGTTTTGCCTATGCCTGCTCTAGCTGAAATTACAAAATAAGCATTATCCCTGTCAATTCCACCACCAAATGAATTATCTAGCTCTTTAAAACCAGTGCTTACAAAGTGATCTTCAAAGTTATTACATTTGTCAACATACTCATTATAACGTGAGATATCTTGAAATATATCAACTGCTTCTAAATTCTTTGAAACTGTAATATTAGCGGCAGATTTATTTAAAACATTTATTGCTTCATCTGTTTTACCATTAATTAGTAACTCTCTAATTCTATTAAAGGATTTCGCTAACGCATTGGCATTAAATTCTTTATAGAGTTCATTTAGCAAATAATCAATAGACTCATCTACTTCGATGACCTCAAATTCAGGAAATACTTTTAAAAATGTTGTTAAATCAGGTAATTGGTTATAAGTATTATAATGATTAACTAAAAATTCAAATTCTGCTTTATATTTAGGAAAATAGGCACTTGTTAATCCTTTAGATAATAATGTATTAGTATCTTTTTTTGCAATGATTCTATTTATTATCTGTAATTGTATTAATGACATCTAGCGTCTCCTCCTTTGATTTCTTTAGAAATAGAATAGTTAATTACTCTAGAAAAAACTCTAGGGTCTAGAATAGATTGTAATTGTTTTGGAGCAAGATTTGAAGTATAAATACTGCTCTTCACATTACTTGTTCTTTCATCAATCCAATAGTATAAGCTATTCATTTCATAGGGAGATATATCCTTAACACCTAAGTCATCAAAAACTACTAAGTTTGCATGTAAAATTTTCTGCTCAGTATCATGCACTTCATCTAATAAAGAAGGATTAGAAATAGCTAATTTTTTCTTATTTAAAAAATTACTAACATTAATAAATAATCCTGGACATGCGTTAGCAAACATTACTTTACTATTTAAATTAATATATTCTAGTAGAATTTTAGTTGCCCAACTAGTTTTACCATTGCCTGTATGTGCTGAATAAATCAACAAGTTATCTCCATTTGTTACAAATTGATTTACGTTTAATTTTATTTGATTTAGTTCTGCAAAAGTTTGTTCATCTTCTGAAGAAGGACTTAATCTATTTTCACTTTGATACCTTTTAGGAATATTTGAATTACGTAAATATGTGTCAATTAGCATAATAACCCTCTTTCTTTCACACTAATATATTAGCTTATTTATGTCAGAAAGTAAACTATCTTTTTAAATTTTACCTAAGAAACTATCATAAAACTCCATCATAAGTAAATAAAGGTACCAAATTTGAACGTTTACACTTTTTAAGTATATTTATACTCTTTTTACAAATTCTCGAATACGGTACCTTAAAACACTTCTGGGACTAATACACTATATCTAATACCTTTGAAGGGTCTCGTTTTTCTGAAACAATACCAAATTCATTACTACATCTAGTAACTGTAGTTGTTTTATTTGCTTGTTGTAAATACTCGTCCATCTTATCTCCAAATAAAATAGAGGGTCTTAATAAGCTTACTGTAGTATCTCCACTTGATAAACGTCTAGGATTAATTCCCCATTCATTATATTTATAATCTATTATCTTAATAAAGTCATTTTCAGTGAATCCTTCTTTTAGTTTAGAATAAATCACCTTCTGCAACCCTTTGGAATTTCGGTAGGCAGTTCCGCACACCTCATTGAAGTGCCCTACTACGCGCCCCAGAATTTCCGCATTATTTTTATTTTGTGCATATCTATTGATATGCACTTTATTATCTAAAGTATCTATTACCTTAGATGTATCAAGCGCATGCGCTTCTATATTATCTTCTTTAGTATTATTAGATATATATTCTATATTATTGTGTAAACTATCTTTACATGCATGTAAACTTTCTTTACATTGATGTAAAGTATCTTTACGCTCTTGTAAACTTTCTTTACACTCTTCTGTATCATCTTTTTTAGTATTTTTAGTAGGATCATCTGCAAAAACAATATAATATTTGTTATTAGGATATCCTTTTTCTTTTCTAATTAGTCCCATTTCACAAAGTTGTGCTAAGCAACCACTGACAGATTGTCTAGTACTTTGTGTCCATTCTGCTAAATAAGCGATACTTCCATGATAATTACTTTCTCTATCTTGACAAAAACCATAAATAATAGAGTAAATTAAAAGCATATTACCTTTTAGTTGTAATTTGTTTAATACCCAACCAGGTATTACCACATAAGAATCATCTCTAATCATTGTTCATAAACTCCTTTGTTCTTAGATTATATAATAATTTTTTTAATTGTACATTTAAATATTTTGAAGACATATTAGCGATATCATTTAGTGTTTTAATAAATACTTGTTTATCAGCGCCATAATCATGTTTATAGTACTCATAGTCTCTTAGTGAAACATCTCTAATAAAAGCAATTACCTGCTTCTTATCATAGGTTCTACTATTAGAATAACAGATAGCGTCTAGCATTATTCCTTCTAGATAAGATTCTCCAGTAAAATAAGATGAAATAAAATAATACAACTTATCTTGTTTTTCAGTTTCGTGGATATCTACTAACCAACCTTCCCCTGCATCATTATAATCATCTCTATATCCATCTAGACTTAAAGTATTAAAATTAGATTGTCTTCTATAAGCATTATATCTAGATAGCATTACGTTTTTTTGTCTTTTTAGCGCCATGTGCATTGCTTTATCTGGACCCTTAGGATCATTATATAAAGAACTTTTAGGATCTTCCCAAACTCTTTTATCCAAGGTATATTTCATAGCGTCCATTACTACGTCCATACATTCTTCAAAACTTACATGCCTATTACATTGGTTATATATTCTTCCAGAATGTCCCCAGAAACGACATACAATCGCTGCTATTCAGTTCTCATATTCTGCGTCATTTTCATGCTCTATACAATTAAAAAAGAGTTCACTATTGGAAAAGTCTTTCCAGTGAACTGCATCCGCATATTGTCTATAGTGTTGATAATTTAATTCTAACATAAAATTTCTCCTTTTACATTAGATATTATAGCACAACAAAAAGGGGTTGTAAACTAAATTTACATTACCCCTAATAAATATTTTAATTCTTCTGTTTGGTCTGTATCACCATCTACTAGATAATCAGACATACCTTTTTTAGTATCAATTAGGTATTGAACTCTTTCATCTATAGTTCCTTTAGCAATTAGATTATAAATAATAACAGGTTTTTCTGCCGATATTCTCCAGATTCTGCTAAAACTTTGTTCATAATCCGACCAAGTCCAAGGGGTATCTAAGAATATTGCGTAAGAAGCAGCAGTTAATGTAAATCCCGTACCTGTTTTTTGTGCAGTACCTAATAATATAGGATAATTAGGATCATTTTGAAATAGATCCCTATTACGTGCTGCTACCGCATCTGCTAAATCACCTGATGATACTAAAGGTTTGTATTCCGCTAACTCTTTTTCTAACTCTCTTAAAGGTTCTTTAAATTGTGAGAAGATGATAACTTTTTCACCTGAGTCTACAATTTCTGCGACTAAATCTTTTGCTCTTTCTAGCTTACAAGAAATTCCTTGCGTACTTGATAATACAGAAGGACAAGTTGCTGCTTGCCTTAATCTAGTAATTAAACCCAACATGCTTGTTGTTTTAATATTAACTCTATCTGCTTCTTCAACTACACCATTAGCAATATTTTCATAAAACTTAGCTTGATCATTCTCCATCTCCAGATATTCAGGAATAATTGTTAGCGGTGGAAGTTTAATCATACTCTTAGGTCTTCTTAGCATGAATTCCTGAAGAGTTTCTCTTAAAGTATTCATATTCTTAAAAGACACTATCTGGTTATGACCAAATTTCTTTTCAAATACACAATAATAATTTTTAAAATTAGTTAGTGTACCTTTCTCTGCCCCTACAAATTTTAAAGGTAAAAATGAATCTAACGGGTTATTAATTAATAATGTACCAGTTAATCCCCAATGATAAGAACCAACCTTAGCTAATTTTAGTAAGTTCTTACCACGTTGAGAAGTAACAGATTTACATTTATGAACTTCGTCTACACAAATGATATCAAACTTATTTTGAGATTCTCTTATTGCATCAACAACTAAATCACTTGTTAACATTTCTACATTCATGATAACAAAAAATTCTTTAATTGGTTGATATAATTGCTCTGCTCTTTCCGCTATTGAAGCATATTTAACAGTACCTTTTGAATTAACTTGCTTACCGATAACGACACAATCTAAATCTGAGTGTTTCTTTATTTCATTTTCCCAGTTCGCTTTTAGTGAATTAATTCCGCAAATAATCAAGCAATGTTCCATATTTAGTTGTGCCTTTAGTTCTTCTGCGGCATAAGTAGTCATTAAAGTCTTTCCAAGCCCCGGTGGATCGCCTAAGATACCACTAGGATGATTTATTAACCACGATATTCCATCTTTTTGATAATCGAATGGTTTTGTTTTATACTCTAGAGAACTTTCCAATAGGGTACCTTTATTTGCGTCTAGGAACGACATTTGAATATCATCTAGATAAGTTAATTTATCTACTAAATTAGCTAATTCTCCAAGAGGTAATTCCCACACTAAGTCTTTCTTATGCCAAATAGCATTTCCAGTATCTTTAACTGCGGTAACTATTAATGGATTATAATCAAAAGAAACAAATAAAGAAGTTTTTCCTATACTTTTCTTAGCAATATCTTCTTTAATAGTAATCATTAGAATAACTCTTCTTCATTTAATTTAATCTTTTCAGGTTTATTTATCTTAGAAACATATTCTTCTTCAAAAGTATCTTTAGCTTCTTCTACTTTAAATGATAATTTTGCTTCAATCTTTAATTTAGTTCCACAGTTATCGCAAGTATAGATTTCTTCTAAATCTGGGTCAGTACCATCATAAAACTCAATTTGTCCATCAACTGTTTTAAAAATTTCTTTTTGTTTACCAAAAAATGATTCTGGCATAAATATTTCTGATAATAAGTATTGCTGACCGCATTTAGGACAACAAATAATTGGTAAATCTTTCATTATTAAACTCCTTCATAATTATAATAACATACTCTATTTTATTTGTAAACTAAAAAAGAGAACCTTTTACAGTTCTCTTATTAAATTTCATGCTTCCAACCAGATGATGTTTTTACCCACACATCAGTAACACGCTTCCAACCCGCATCCACTTTAATATATGCTGATTGAATGTCTACCCATGCAGGGACATCTGTAGAAGATTTTTGTATTTTTATTTTCTTACCTGTTTTTACCCAAACACCATAATACTTAGGAATATTATCTTTGTTATCCCAAGGCAAATAGCGCTCTTTATCAGTAATAGAAACAGTATAAGAAGGAATTAAATTATTAGTAACACTTGCTTCAATATCATCTATTGACTCGTATACACCATAAGTATTCCAGAAATCATTTGGTAATTGGGAAGTCCAACCTACGAATGAATGATCTTCCCATACTGGCGCATTCATTTTCCAAACAGAACTACTGGTAATCATTGAAGCGTCATACCACTGTCTGTCTGGATTTTTCCAAACACCATTATAATAAATAAAATCTACATAGTGCGGAACTTCTGACCAAGAAGCAACTAATTCATACTTAGTTTGTCCAGTAGCATAGAATGCATCATCTAAAGTTGCGCCTGGCGCATATGATAATCCATTGATTGTCCATGCTTTAAATAATCTACTATTATCATTATAAGTAGGAGTTATAGTAGGCAAAGTTGCTGCAGTGCCATAAGTCTTACTAATAGAATCTATCTTAGTTGGTGTTATTGCACTTGATGTTGCATTTAAATTAAATGAAACTGTGTATGTAACAGGTGCCCATATCGCAATTAAAGTAGAATCTGCTTTAAACTTAGTCGTTGATGTAACCTTTATTCCATTATATTGCCATTCTTTAAATGTATAACCTGTTCTTGTAGGTGTTGGTAAGGTTCCTATCGCAGTTTCTGTTATTGAGCTTCCACTTTGTGCCCATTGAGCAATAAATGAACCTGGTCTAACTACCCCGCTTCCACCAATTTGAACACCAGTATCTCCCCCAGAAGTGGTGTACCAATTACTTTTTGCAGTATAAGACGTTTTAGAATTACAAGAAATAATTGAGTCCGAACAAGCAGAACCTCCATCACTATTATAATGAATAGTAACATTTGTTTTACCTGAAACATCATAAGTTAATTTATATAAACTTGGTCAAGAGGTGGAATTATTTTCTAGAACATTACTAATTTCCGCCTTAGTTGGTCTTGTTTGATCTGTGCCAGCACTAAATGTCATAATTGGATACCATTTAGCATATAAGGTCATATTAGAATCAGTAGAAACAGAAGTAACTTTTGTTCCGTCCTCTTTATACCAACCAGCAAATTTATAACCATCTCTTGTTGGTGTTGGAAAACCTGAAAAAGATGCTTTAGATGTTACATCAGTAGTAGAACCGCCATTAGACCAGTTTGCCCAAACTTCTTGATTTGCAATACTAACTGTATCTCCTGCATTCTTACCATTATTCCAACCAGTAAAATTATATACAGTTGTAGTTCTAGTACTCGCTGAACCGGTTAAAGAACTTACCGAACTTCCACCATTTGAATTAAAATATAAATAAACAGTTTTAGTTCCAGTAGAGGTCTCATTAATTGAAGAACTTGAGACACCTGGGCAAGTTACAGTTTTTCCGGTCCATCCTGTGTAAGTTGATGTTCCAGAAACAGAACTTCTAGACGTTTTAAACGTCATTGTCATTTTATTACTGTCTGTAAAAGGTGATATAAGAGAAACTGTTGGGGTGCCGATTGTCATTGTGCCACTAGATGATGTGACTCCTTTATACATAGTTACATTGCCTGTCCAACTTTCAGTTGTTTTAGCACCTAGGGTAAATGTGTAAGAGTAGTAGGCATCACCTAGACCTCATTCTTGTTTTAAATCATTATAGCTACGAATACCAATATACCCGGATGTATAGGCATTACCCCCCTCAGAGGTTCCTCTTCTAAGTGTTATCGACGGTATTACCATTCGCAAGTCATACGCAAACGAGGCGCTACTATTCTTAGCAAGACATATATAGACGGTTACTGTAGTATTACCCGATCCATCACTTTGTGGGGAACACCTAACAGCTAATTGTGGTTGAATATAGCTGGGATTTGACACTTTTCCTGTTCCACCATACTCTGAAAAGGAAATGGTACAGTTATTATAAGCGAGGAACTGATCTCCATTAGTGCATGTTCATGATGTACTGCCACCACCATAGACTGATGAGTAATTGCCATTAGGATAATAAACTGCCATAGGTTATTCTCCTATTCTGCATACTTTAACCATAGGTCACCAACATTTCCATCTGATGCTGTAGGATTTGTAGTACTTGCATACATTGCTTGACCACCGGTTAAAATACCATTTTGAATAATCATTGCTTGTGATTTTACAACAGTTCCGCTAGTTTCGCCTTTACTACCGACAGTTGCGCCGCTGGCAGTTATTTTGCCTGAATCATTTGTATAGACAGGTTGAATAGCAGAACCGACACTTCTTTGTTCTGAATACTTAGGATAATCGCTTCCATCAAATGACAATGCGCCATCATTTAATACTAATGGTTTTGAAACTTTTCCGGATAAACTATTTTGTTTACCGTCTAGAATTGTAGAAATAGTATCATCTGTTTCTTTATATCTTACAGAGTCTGAAGAGAACTTAGCTTTATTTACTAAGCTTCCACTTGATAATAATTGTAATGAATAAATATTACAACCAGCAACAGAAATAGAAGTAGCAGACTCTGATAAATTTAAACCAGTAAATAATGATGCAACGTCTAACTCTATAGATCCAGAAGAGCAGTTAACTAAGCAACCAGTTTCTTTTTCTACCGCTATTGTTGCCCATAAATTATCATATGACTTATCTAAGGTTGCTTCAAAGTAATAACCATGTAAAATAAATTTAATTATGCTATTACTATAACTTAATGTATACCCATCAGTTGTGCCTTTGTAGTCAACAAATGAATTAATGATATTGACAAAATTTTTCTCACTTGTGTACTTTCCAGATAGCTCACTTACACGATAAGTGGAAGGGAATACCTTTACACTATTTGAACTTAAATTCATTTATTAAATCCTCCTAAAAAGCAATTCTTAAATTCCAACCAACACTTAAATTTGAATTTTGTACTAATTGGATTGGATCATTATGACAATCAACTTCCGCATAAAGTGTTTTGTCTTCATCTGCACTATATAATCTAAACCCATCGATTTGTTGTTTACCTGATAAAACAATTGCAGGTATTAGAAATGTTAATGTATAATCTGCACCAGTTGAATCTTTATTTGTTTCAGATAAACCAGTATATAGAATACCATAACTAAACATATTAACTAAAGCGTTTGCAGATTTATCCCAAGTGCATGGGATTAAAAATCCGGGTCTTTTTGCAACAACATTAACACCACGTAGACAGTCACATATATAAGAGCACAAATCATTAGTACCTGTATTATGGAACTCTCTACTTTCATAGAGAGCACCATTACAGTATGCCTTTATACTAATCCTTCCGGAGTATTGCGTTGTATTTTTTATATTTGTTTGAAGTTCCATATAATTTCTCCTTATTGATTAATGTGTATGTCGTCGGTATCAGATGTATTTTGATCTGGAACATCTTTGACTTGTTCGTCATTATAAATCCAAGTATGCGTAATAAATCTTTTCTTATCAGTATTATTACCAATAAATTGTTTATAACTAGTATCAAATTTAGTTGTACTAATTGTATCACTATCGTATCTGATTTTAGTATTTAAATCATTTCCTGATGTATATGATGTATATTTAATTACTCTATATGTCCATCCCGCAGGAAGTAAGTACTCTAATAAATCTTCGATAACACCAGACGTTAAATTTGTAACATCCGCTCTAACAATTACCATATAATTGTCTTGGTCAATTGTAATGTTTTGTTCATTTAGAACAGAAGATAATCCTAATGATCTAAGTAGAATATTTACACAATATCTAAAGCATTCGCTAGAACCTTTTTTACGGATCAGATATTTGAAGCAGCTCGTTACTGCTTCAAGTTCATCCAAATCCCAATTGTGCTTGGCGTCAAAATTTAATGTTTTAGCTCTAAGCGTAACTAATTTATTATCTATATTGCTGTCCCAAACAGATAAGTCATCAATATATAATTTTGAATAATTAAATAAGGCAGAATATAATCTAGCAATTACTTGGTAATCACGAGATAGATTACTAAATTCTTTTGGGGTTTGCTTAATAATATCTATCATATTAGTAATTCCTCAATGAAGTAGCAATATCTACTTTTGAATTTTTGCAATCAATCTGTGGAATAGTCATTTTATTTGCCACGTTATTAATATCCCATAATGCAGTTGCATCAGACATATCTTGCTTTTCTAATACCATACTATTATCAGGAGTGTATGTGTAATAAGGTCTAAGTGAAGGATGATCTGAATAAGCAATTAATTCTCTTATTCTTCCACAAACTGTATCAGAGGTTACCCCAGTACACTTAGCTAATTCTTCATTTAAAGTATTACCATTAGTAGAAATAATTGTAAAGAATTCGTTAACAATTATTGTTTCTGCTTCAGCTAATGGTTCTGATATATTCCAAGATAGAACTAACTTTAATACAGTACCCGTAGTAAATGTATCTTCAGGAATTTCTACATAAAACATATTAGTACCTTTAAATGATAACGATGTACTTAATGATGTGCCTGAATTGAATTCTCTGATACTAATCGCAGTAGAACCACTTAATACTTTTACAGTAACTGGTAATTCTTCTCCATAAATATATATAGGTAATAAGTAAACACGCTTTTTAGTTACATCGCCACTGCTATATATTGGTTGTACATAGAATGGAAATTCAGCTTGTCCACTTTGTTTATCTAGGTTAATAACGTAACCAGAATCGCCTGGTAAGATTGTTTCTGTTGTAGAACCTTCTAATGTTTGAGTTATACTTTCTACATCGTAGGCGTATATATTTAGATATAGTCCCAAATCATAAATACTTTGTAAATTAATATCGCTTCCACCAACTAAACTTAAATCAGAAGAAGCTTGAAGTCTTAATCCATACTTGCTTAAAGTTACTTCGCCTTCATCATAAGTTAACTTAATAGTTTGGTTATTACCTAACTCTTGATAACTTGTATTAGATAAAGATAAATCTAAACGTGTTCTAATTTGATAGAAATTAGAAACTTTAGGCAATGAAGTAGTTGTTCCGCCAGTTGTATATGTGATAGTACAAGGACAATCAATCCAAGTATTATTTAGCTCATCTGGTGCATCTTCCCAACCCGATAATCTAATAACATCACCTTCACCTAGAGTTATAATTGCCATTTCTTGTATTTCTAATGGTTGTTCAGAGAAGTCAAATGTTTGCCAATCTACAATAGCATTCTTGCCTTGTTCTGAAATAACATCTATTGCTAATGGGTCATTACTGATTATCCATTGCTTATCATTATTATCTGACCTTGTTAATTTAGTACCAGAACCTAGGATTACCATTTCATCTAATGTTGAATTAGCATAAATAAAGTAATCACCAGACTCTAATATTTTTTCAGTTTGTCCTTCTTCAAATACTCTGTTGCTTCCATCAGCAGAACTTTCAATAATCCAATAACACATTATTAATTGACTATCTAAAACAGTCTTCAGTATTTCTCTCTTATCGATTGTTTGCGTAGCAGATAATGATTGGAATACTCCTGTGTGAGTTTGTCCACTCTTATCTGTCCAAGTCTTTGTAGTTCCTGAGGTGTACACAGTACCTGCAGAACTTGTTGGAGATACCGTAAAATTAGCTCTAACTGTATCACCTGCTTCTAGAATTGCAGTTTGCTGAATTGATGTTCCAGAAGAAGAATCACTATATAATAGAATAATTCTTTCATCTGAACCAAGTACATGCTCAGTATTAGCAGAAATATTAGAATTACCTTCATATCTATAATTTACATAAGCGCCATATGAAACGGTAGAATAATAATTAGGATTAATTATTTGGAATCGCTCATTTGCATTTAAAGTATAATTATTAAGATTTACTATCTTATCAATACCTTTTTTATAAGTAGCAGTTTCAGTTACAACAATTGTACCTGAGGTCGTAATACTTCTTGCAGTAGTACCTTCCACATTTTGCAAATCAGTCATACTTAAATTTTTAATAGTATAAGCTAGATTATCTTTAGACTTATATGTTGCTGTAACTGTTTTTCCTGACTCTTTATCAACATAACTAAAGAAGAATACATCATCACCTTTTAATGTATATTCATCATTATATTTTAAAGGTTGACGGTCTGTTTTACTGTTTTTATTAGGCGCATCAAAATAATATGTTGCTTGCCAATCGTATTCAGTTAAATCAGTACCGGTAACAAATGTTCTTTCTGTATTAACTGTTTCTGTAGTAACAGTAGTAATCTCACTATTTGTTAATGGAATATTTAAATTTGTAGAAATCTTTTTAACATTTCTATATATTCCGCCTTGGTCTTTAATTATTTGTCCATATTTGTATGAGAAGTCATCATCCAAATTAAATAAACATACACGCCCTGCTAAAACATTCTTAGCAACTAAATCAACAATAATTTTATATTTGCCATTTGAAGTAGGAAGATCATTAGTAATAGGATCAACCTCTGTTCCATTACCCAACATAGCAACAGTTGAATAACTAAACGGTTCTAGCACTACAGTATTAATTCTAGAGTCTGATGCTATAATTACTTTTCTAACAGAATCATAATCTAGCTCAGAACCAAATTCTAATTCAGAAGCATTAAAGTTTTCAGATAACGCTCTCCAAACATTATCAATAATTTCATTTCTTTCAATTTTAGTTACTTTATTAAAAGGATGAATTGTGATATTAAGGGGAGTATAGTTTTTAAAACAGAAGATTTCATTTGTAGCAGGGTCATTATAAGTATGACTAATACATTTATTTTCTTCTAATCCACTCTTAATTGCTTTTAATTGCAATGAACTAACAGGTGTAAATGATTTATCTAACGCGTTCCCTTTATTACTTGCAACATAGTCATTCATACTAAATGCAGATAGTGCGTAAATAGCTAAATCATAAGGAGTCAGTGCGCTCGTTAATTGAGCAAAGTCATTTAGATTGATTGCACCACCAGATACTAAGCTCCAACTACCATCTTTATAATAGAATAAAGATGAGTCACCTGCTTCAGTTGTTTTACAGAATAAATCACCATTAGTACCACTTGTAGGGAATGAAGTACCAAAACCTTTAAACATTAGTCTGCAATTTTCTAATGAAATAATTTTAAATAGTTCTTCGTATTCATCATAAGTAACAACTTGTGCGGATTTATTATAATCGCTACGTCTATCTGTTACATATGAATTAGAAACCATTTTATTTGAATTAGAATCCTCTAAATCATTAATAGCATTAGAATAATCTTTACAAGAAACTAAGGTATCAAATGTGCCAATAATCTTTTTAAAAGATTTGTACATTTCATTAATTGTTTCTGGATCTTTACCATTTGAAATAGCGCTTAAGTTAGTTACTGTAAAATCTGAACAACTTCTTGAAGCAGTTTCATTATTAGCAATAAAACTTGCTGGAGAAGTAATAACACTTAATGTATTAGATGAGATATTACCTGCGCTACCAGAAGTAGAAATATATTGAATTTGTAATCCATCACCGATAATATTTGCAATATCGCTTGGGAATTCAATATAAGGTAAACCTCTTGCAGAGTCATAATCTATTTTATAAATTCTAGAACTGTTTGGTCTAGTTAATAGATAGTTATCTCTTTCCCAGAATCCAGACCAGTCATTAGAATTAATATTTTTAATATAGATACCATTTTGAGCAATCATTGTCTCGGGTAGGTATAATCTATTATTATCATCTAGGTTGCTATAAGAAATAGTATTAGAATCATTAATAGATAGAGTTTGCATTGTACCTTCAATAAAAGTACAACCAGATGTTTGCCCATCACCCAAAATAGTTAAATCTTCAATTTGTGTATAAGTAACAGTATTATCACTATCAGTTACTACTAAAGTAAAAGCAGGAATAGTAAATGCTTTATTTATACTGGAATCCTTTTTACTTTCTTCTGGGCAAGTCCATTTTAAGGATACAGTACCTGTAGCAGACACATAATATCTCGGGGTATACCCATTCATTTCAGTAATATTTCTTACAGATCTATCTTGAGTAGCAGAAGGTAAGAAATTTTCTAATATATTCTTATCTATGTTATAATTATTATGATCAGCAACAAATGCTGCTTCTTTCAATAATACTACACCAGGATCACTCTCATTTGATTGTGTTGGGTCCCATTTATTTGTTAATTGTGTTGCTAAGCTTAGAATTTCAGGATAAATTGATGCAAAATCCTTTTCTGTATAGCTTAGACTAGATATATTTAAATCATTTGATGTACTCATAATCTATCTATCTCCTTATACAGCACTCTGTAATAACACTATATTATACATATTTGTAGTAAAGTCTGCTTTGTTAAGTGCTTTGATTTGTACTGATACACTTGCTTTCCCATCACGAGAAACCTGAATATCTTTTCTTTCAACTCTGATTTGTGGTATAAATGTACAAAGTGCTACGTAGATATCATCAATTAATAAGTCTTGTAAAGTTTCATCATTTTGGTCATATAAAAATTTTTTAAGTGTTGAACCAAAATATGGGTCACCAAATAATTCACCTTTACCAGACATTAATAATGTTGTAATATTTTGCTGTGTCGCATAATAATTAGATACTGTATTTGTTGATGCTCTATTGAACATTTGCGGAAATGCTATTGATTTCATTCTACCAAGTTCCCACCTCTCTATATCCTAAACCACCACCACCATTTATAACGGAAGTAGCATTATTATTTGCTGTTTCTATTCTTTGAAGAATTTCTGTAATAGAAACTCCACCGATTGTTGTATTTTCTGGAAGTTCAGCTCTATCTGCAACTTTAAGATCTTCTGTTGTTTGATAATTACCATCACCTGTAGGAGTTTCATCCTCAGACATTAATTTGCCCATGATAACTGCATTTGTGATTTCATCATCTTCAAAATCTACATATACACAATCATCCACATGTAATGTATTATATAAACCTGGAGTACTTAAACAAGTTGCTTCAAAGATTGCTTCACCTTCAGTATTATCTTCCATAAGAGGAACTCTTACTTTAAATATATTTGAACCTTTATCAGGAAGTTCTGTAATAAATGCTTTTGTTAATAACATTAGTATGCTCCATCTACGAATTCGTCATCAGCAGCAACACGCAATAATTCAAGTTCTGTGAAATATCCTGAAGAATTAATGGTATCTGTCTGAGATGTTATAATATAATAACCTGAAACAATATGCTTGGTTCCAAAGAACCACATATTTAAACGTACGTAAGACATTAGCACAGCAGGTCTTAATAAACCTTTTAGTTTAATTCTAGCACTTACCGGATATTCGGTAACTCTGGTCCACCATGTTCTGTCGTTTTCTTTTAAATTATACTTAGTATTTGTTAACTGAGGCGAATAGATATATTCTAATTCACCACTATTATTAATTCTCTTTACATAATCTGCATTACCCAGCGAATTATTATAATCATAATAAATCGCCCAGTTTTCAGTATTTGTTACATTGAATTGAGTTACTACATTTGCACTTGGATACCCTACATCTATTGTATACGTACATAATTGATTTAACTGATTACTTGCTTTAACAATCTTTTGCACTTTGAAATAAGGACCACCATAAACACCAGTAGTATCTTCAAAAGTAGTTAATGAATATACATTGGTATTTGTAGCAGAATTAGTATTACTGCCTGTTGGGTTCATATAAGAAACTAAATGTGCAATATATTCTAGAATAGACATATTAGTACAAGTAGGCATAGTAACAGGATTATCATCACCAGCAATTAAAGTATCTAATTTACTTGTATCTTTCATGCCTGTGAATACTTCGGTTAATTTATACTTAGAAGATTTAACTAATGCTTTTATTCTGTCACTTGGTTTAAATGTTCCACCTGTAAAAGTATAAGAACCGGATAAGGTTAACTTGGATGCTGACCAAGCTTCTATATTATAAGTAATAGAACATGAGTCTAAATCGAATGATTGAGCTACTTTAGTAATTATCGCTTCTTCATCCCGATAGATATAACTAGGTAGCATTGAATCGCCATATTCGAATATAATTTTACCACCTGCACCCGCTCTACTTAATAATTTATCGAAAAAATTAGGATCATCATTTTCTGTAATCTGATATTTAATCTGCAGTGTATAATTATTAACTGTACCATTGATTTTCTTTACAGTTAAGCTTTGAACGTAATTTGGATACTTTGCCGCTGTATCAGTTACAACACCATTAGCTAAGTTAGTCTTTTTAGTTTTGCTTTGATAAACACCAAATGAGTACCCGCCAAAGGTTACACATACAAAAGGAGCTTCAACTCTATTTGTTGAAGCTAATAATGAACCAACTTGTGAAGTTTCTCTAATAATATCTGCCATGCTTGTCTGTCTCCTTGTTAGTTATCCTTAAACCTTACACCACTTAATGAAGGAATATAAATATAATTATAACGCTCAAATAAGTTAGTGTAAGGGTCTTGTATTCTATTAAAGTCACAAATTATCCAATACAAATCAGGTCTGCCATAATATTTTAAAGCTAAACTATCCACTGTATCGGTATCAGTTACTTCATGAATTGTATAATCAGTAGCAGTACTTAATTGACTTGTTATACCATAAACATATTTTTTATCATTTGTATGGTAGTAGTAAGGATAGGTTGCATAACGTGAAGTATAATCGTATGCCTTATAAGATTTATTTGTTAATACGTCCATGCTCTATCCTTTCTACTTATTATATGGGTTTGTTTGCCCGCCACTAGACCAACTGCCAGAAGTTGAACCAGAACTAGAATCCGTTTTATTATAATAAGGGTTTGTTTGTCCTCCACTTGCCCAACTATTTGTATTTGGTGTTACTGGGTTATTAACCTGTGTATTTATTCTGCTATAAGGACCAGTATCGCCATATTGCCAGCAGTAAGTAGGCAGCATAGAATTTGGATTTGGTTCATCTACCTTAGGGGTTGTTTTTTCCGTTTGACGCGTGTCTTTTTTACTATCTGTCACATTATCATTGGTTTTTCTTTGGGGTTTATCTTTCAGAGTATTACTAGCGTCGTCGGAAACAACCCAGTTAGTAATATCTATATCAGAACCGCTCATATTATCAGAATCAGTTGAATTATAGATACCATCTCTAAATGCAGATGTAATACCTCTGAATGATCCTTCAGCAGCAACAGAATCTGCATCAAATGGTTCTGTTTCACTGATTGTAAATGAAATAGTAACAAGCGCATACTTATCATTATATAATATAGGTCTTTTAAAAGTTGTTTGAACTCCTGACGTAATTACACCTTTAATAAATATTTCTGATCCAAATCTAATTGCAACCATAGGAGGGATAACTGATTTAGAACCACTTGAATAAGTTTGGTACTTAGGCAATGCTGCTGCTTGTAAATATTTAATTAAAGTATCTACATAGTCATTTCCTGAAAAATCTACTACATTATCTTTTAAATTACTTACTGTTCTATTTAAATCATTCATCATATCTCTATGAAGATCCAGAGAAATTGACATTGTTCTAGGTCCAGAATTTATAAAAGAAAATACTGGTGCTGACCTACTAAGTGCATTAGTTGAATAAAAGGTTGTCTGAATATTATCAGTGATTGAATCAGGATATGTTGGTAATACACAGAATTTATCTAAATGATAGAAATAAATATAATTATCTATCATTTTAAAATTAGATGTAGGAGTATATGAAAATGCCATACAGTTAATCCTCCAATCTTAGTCTGGACTCAACGTCTTTATCTAGTCTATATGTTAAGTCTTTATAATTATCTTTAAATAATCGTGTCTTCTTATATTCAGACCTTAAAAGTCCATTAGTAGACACAATTGTATTCGTTTTTTGCAAATTACCTTTTGTTTTATCCCAATTATCAATCTTATCAAAAACATCACGAGTAGTATCCTGAGTCCAGAGACCATAATATCCATTAAATTTAGATGTTCCATATAAAGCATATTGTACTCTTAGAATATTATTTGGAATATCATCTAGTTCAGTTACTGCACTTCCTAATAAATATTCTACTAAACGGTCTGCAAATGGATAACTCTTCTTATCATTAATTTCTAATAAAGATAATCTAGTTGGATAATTATTATAAACACCATAGTGTTCGTTTTTAACTACTTGTGCATTAGAGTCAATTTCTTTCCTTGTTGCTAATGGCGATTTTTGTTTTAACTTATGTCCCCAGATATACATATCATTTTCAGCTAATACATAAGCACCTAATTTAAAATCTGAAACTAATACATTATCAATAGTTACAAACTTATCAAATGTACCTTCTAAAATTGTTATTGATGATTCTATTGAGTTTGGTAACCTTAATAATAAATATAACTGTTTTTCTTTATCCCATAAACTAGACGCGCAATCAGTTACAGTTGTATAAAGAAATGGATGCTTGTAATTAGAACCTTTAATACTCTTATAAGTGTCTTTAACTAAATTATCTAATTCAGTAGATTTTGTAGTATCATCTAAGAAATTATTAGTATAGATAACACACATCATTTCATACGGTTCAGTTGCATCAATTGCAACTGTATAAGTTTTATTAAATTTAACAGGAACCATATAATAAGTATAATTAGATTCCAATGAGTTTAATTGTAATGTTTTGGTATCACTTAATTTAATTGTTCTTACTAGCTTAGCAGGTTCTGTATAATCAAAACAGTTGTACATGCCCATTAAGTCTAAACCATGATAATCTCTAATAAATCTTAAGTAATTTCCTAAATACCTGTGTGTTGCGATATCATATGAAGATGAATTAATTGTAAGATTTGTCGTTCTATTAAGCATAAACCTATTATACTCATATGAATCCAATGTATTAAATTTGTCATCTTCATATTTAACTATTTTATTATTTTTTATATAAACTTTACCATTATAAGGTTTTGTCTCATCAGTGTATACGTCAATCATAGGAAGATTAAAATTATGTAATAATTCTTTGATGTATGCCACTATAAGTGAATTCTCTTCAAATTTATGCACTTTTTATCCTCCTATTATATTGATTGCCAGAATGTTCCGCCTATAGAACTTCCTGCATTATCTACACTACTTGAAATTGTCATAGTGCCATTTTCTATTGCCATAACAACATTATCTAATTGCGTTGACATTTCAGCAAGTTTCATCTCTAATAAATTATAGATATTAATTGTCGCATCACCAATAACTGATAACATATCATTCGAAGATGAAGTGTTAGAAACAACTGCTTTGTTATCAGTATCAGTAATTCCCCAATAAGTATCTAGGTTAGTACCTATAGACATTAAAGTATTATGACCTGAATTAATTGAATTATTTGCATTTGCAATCGCTTCAATTACATCTGACAAGCTAAGCGTTTCCGCATCTTGAGTTATATTAGTTTGTTTTAATAAATCATTACTACTAGTCTTTGCACTGCTTACTAGTTCAGATGCATCTATATCACCAGCAACAGTCATTGAATTACTGACTGAGCTGCCAGTATCAAGAGTAAACCCGAAACCCGCCGAAGATGTTTGTGCTGACGAGCTAGCATTTAATAAAGCATCATATATTCCACTTGCACTAGTCCAATTGTTTACATTAAAAGCGCCTGCAAGATTTCCAATTCCGCCTATAACGCTTGGTAATAATGACAACACTTTTGCAGACTTAGCGATAGCGCCGAGATCCATATCTACACCTGTGCCAAATAATTTTACTGATACCGATTTTCCCGCTAATGCGTCACCTAATGTATCTGCTAATGCATTATATGCTTTAAAGGCAAAATATCCTGCATCACTGCTAGCAATTTGAATTGCCATACCTTGAACAAAGTTATCTAATAAATTTTGAATTTTTACTACACCTGGCACAAGGTCGCCAAAATTATCCAATAGAGCAGTGTATATATCAGAAGTAACTGTTCCGCTTGGATTACTTGCTTCGTAATTAGAAGCAGCAACTAAGTCTGATACATTAACACCATATATTTGTGCTAATTGCGATTTAACAACATTACTAGAGTAAGACTCATTAATTTCTGCTAAATAACCAGAAATACCTTCTAATAAAGAAGCAATACTAGAGTTATCTAAACCATTTACTAGCATATCTGCATAGTCGAGTCCTGACCTAGCAGCGCCCATTAGAATTAACTTAGATATACCATTTCCTAGATTACTTGTATCACCTGATCCAACTGCATTAATTGCTGTTGCTATAGACGAAACAGTATTAGACGACATACCAGAACTACTTAGAGATCCTAAATAAGTCTGAATTATAGTCTCAGCATCTATAGCAGATTGTGCACTCATTAATGATTGCATCTCAATTAGTGAGTTAGACACTGTAGAAAACGCATCTTTTATATATGTTGATGTTTCGTAATTTTGGTTTAAAAATTCTTGTAAACTATATTCAATCGCCAAACGGTTAGAAGATAAGTCTTCTTTTTGCAAATTAATTAATCTAATTAAAGTACCATCTGAAGCATCAAAAGTTGCATCAATATCATCTGCTAATGTTTGTAAAAATGCTTTTTGTTCAACATTAGAAACAATACCTTGTGTAACAAATTTACTTACATTATCATAAACTGCTGATTGTTTTACTAAACCAGTAGAAAGCAAAGTGCTAAGCTTATCTGCAACATTACTAAATGAATCGCTACTACCTGTTAAATGGGCAACAATTGCTTCTTGCTTACTGATATAGGTATCCATAGCAGAATCAACTGTATCAACAATATCAGATAAACCTTTAACTAGTCCAGTTGCTACTTTAGTTTTTATATTCTCAGCGGATTCTTCGCTGATTGCTTTTGCTTTTTTACTAAGAGCGCTAAAGAAAGTATCACCCTCCGCTTTCATCGATGCAAAAGATGCGGATATAATCGCCAAATTAGCTTCGGACCTAAGCTTTTTCTCATACTCAGCTTGTTCTTTTAAAAGACGCTTAGCTTTGGAGCTTAGGTCTTCTTGCGCCTTTTCTTTTAATTGCTTTTCATAACGAGCGAGTGTTTCTATATCTTTTTTCTTTAAGTTTAAAGTTTTTGCGTTCGCTTTGACCTGACTTATATCAGTCAAAGTCTTTTCATTTGGGTCAGAACCAAGCAATGTACTCTTATTATTTTTACTCATTTATTATTAACCTCTGACTCTCATCGCCTCTTTATTCTTCTTAATTGACTCCTCTGCATTCTTTATTTCTTCCATAATAAATTCAAGCATATAGTTCTTTTCTACAGGAGTTACATTTAAAAGATCAGTATAAGAGGTATTACAATTTTTACTAATTATATAGCATTCTTTAACAAGTTCTTTAAACCTAACAGGTGCGTATGGTTTCCCATCACTAGTCAACTGTGGGTCTAAAAAATTCGTTTGTGAAGCGAAATGTAGACTTAATATCATTTTTACACTCAGGACATTGAGCTGTAAAATTAATATCAATTCCGACCTTTCCATTTACAATATCTGCTTTTTGGATAATTGCATTCATATCAGCAGAAGGTAATGTTTTTAAATTATCATATGCTAATACTGGATTTAAAGGTTTACCATCAATAGTTTTAATCATTGTTTGTAAGTTTAAAACCAAAGTAGGGTCACCAACCATATCAGGGAAATTCTTTTTCATTTCCTTTGCCCTATTTGTTATCCAGTCAAGGTCTCTTGGAGTCTGCATTTTAAGTTCGACTAAATTACCTGATTTAGGTAATGTAATTACAAAATTATCTTTATTTCCTTCCTCATCAAAATATCTAACCGCTAAACTATCTAAGTCAACAGTATAATCAAAAACATTTCCACAATGAGGACAACCTATTTTTAGTTTATAATCAGGACCATATGTTACCACTCTTAATTTATGTAATAAGTATTGGTAATCACCTAAGCACATATCATAAGCTGATACAGGTAATTTTGTAACTAAACAATCATCTATTATGTCTGCCATTACTTTATAAGGATTATCAGAACGTTGTAGTCTTTTCATCTCATCTGCAACAGTCATAGATCTTAATTTAACTGTTGGATCAAATTTAACATCATACAATAAACCTTTACTAGGTAATGTGTATTCTTCTTGGATTGTGTAAGTCATATCTTTTATTATCTCTCTTTCTTTCTTCTTGCTTAACTTAATCTTATCTACTTGCTTCTGTAAATCGCTAATGTTTTACCGTTATCATTGCAAACATAAACATTAATACCATCTACATTAATTGTTTCAAAATCGTCATCTTTTTTCCTATTATCTTTATATACGTTTAAAAATACATTGCCATTATCTTCGCTGACATCTACTTTTTCAACGTCATCTATAAGAGTATATTTAAGTATACGATTTTTATATTCTTTTTTTACGATCATCTTTTGTCTGCCTTTCTTATAAATAGAAAATAGAGGATGGAAGAACCATCCTCATATTATATGTTTTATTCAGGTCTGTGTGGAATTGCTCGGTCATATCTGATTGTAGCAGTAACTTCTTTCTTACCACCATTTTCTGAATCGTAACCAGTTTCTTCAATTCCTTTTACCCAACAACCTTTTAATTCCCAGTATCTAACCAATGTGTTATCAGGAAGATATTCTAGAACAGTTGCATCTACCTTATACTTATCTGAAGATGGAATTGTATCATCTATGATATTATACGATAAATTTTGCCATGCTTCTAGGATAGATTTACCATTTGCTCCCGCAAAGTCGTTGATAACCAATGTGCCTGTTTTGAAAGATGGAACACCAGCGTAGTAAGCAGTACTATTACCCCTCTTAATTGCAATTTCATCTTGCTCAAAGTGAGGTGCATCAAACTTAATTACTGAGAAATCTAAAACCTCTTGGGCATTAGTAATAATATCATCACTATTAGAAGCGTCTCCACCAACTCTTACAATAGAATCTAATCCTTGTATAATGAATCGGAAGTTGTTACTTCTAAGAATTTGATATTGAGTAGGATTATCTGAAATATGATAAACACCAAAATCTGACATTACTTATTTTCCTCCTATACTACTGCCTCAGTAAGAGTTGTTTCATCTTCTGTAAGCACTACGTTTATATCAAATGACTCAACTGCTTCTATTGGCTTGATTGTCAATGTCGCTTTAATAGTTGCTTTGTCATCTGCTTTTTCTTTTGTCCATCTATAGAATTGCAAACCTCTACCAGAAACCATTTTTTCTAGTAACGAATTTACTAAACCTTTGAAATTAATCCAAACAATATCATCATTTGGTTCAAAAGTTGTTCTCATAGCAGCATGGAAAGTTTGTTTCTTAATATCGCATAATAGAATTCTAACATTTAAGAACTCTTGATATTTTAATTCATTAGAACTAGATGAACCCCATGCTGTTCTATTACCCCAAATTCTATAACCATATGTACCTGCATTATAAATTGGGTTAACTCTAATATCTAGGTATGCGCTATTGTTATATGCTACATCACCTTGTAAAATGTGCATTAGTGATTCACCAACATCCATTGTTGGAGTTACTAAATCAGGAACTTGTCCTCTACTTACACCAGAAGCAGCAAACCAGTTAGCATTTTGCTTAACACTACTTGCATAAGCTTTTAAATATGCAAAGCATGCTGGCATTGTTGTATTTCCTGCGCTTGTAGTCATTGTGCACCATGGGAAGAAGCAACTAGCATACATATAACCTGTATCTGCTGACATTGTAGATAACTCTTCTAACAATTCTTCTTTGCTTGCAAATGATTCTCTTAGTTCTGCTAATGCAATAGCATCACCACGTGCTTCGGCAACATCTACCATAATCTTATCCATAGTAAGTACTTTTGCATCATCATCTGATGAAACCTTACCTTTATTTGGATAAGCACCTGAAGTAATAAACTTAATATTAAATAAGTTTCTATCCTTAAATTCTTCTAATGCACCTTCTTCAAATGCTTTAGCTAATAGGTCTAATATTGATTCCTCAGAAACAATATTAATATTAACATCTAATGAGCTTTCAGGGTGATACACACCATCAGCGTTATCAAATATAATTGGTTTTACAACTACATTTAAACCTGATAATAATAAGTCATAAATAAATGCATTAGTTTTATCTTTTGTTAATGTGTTCTTATCACTATTGTAAGCAGTATAACAAACGTGAGAATCAAAGTCAGTTGCGTATGACACTGCGCTAGTATATAATCTTGCAGGAACATTATCTGTTTCAACATACTCTCTAGTTTCACCAGAGTTTACCAATGTTCTTGCATATAAGATAGGAACTAGCACGGTGTTTTCAGTTACATCAAATGCTTTAATAGACGATGATTCTTGCTCACTAATTTTTATATTTGGCATTAATCTCTTTTCTCCTTCTATTCGTCAATTTTAACTTCATCAGAATACTCCATACTCCAGTTGCCCATGAATGGAACACTGAATAAATATGCGTCATCGACGATAAATCTTAAACTCATTCGAGTAAACTGACCGCTTATTAATCTTTCTGAAATGTCAGAATTATCTGACACTGTTGTCTCCAACAATATTGTTGAATTGTGTTGTATCTTTGCTTGATTATATGGAATCTCTATACTAATCTTTGGATAATTAATAATATTAAATATAAAGTTTCTAGCATATTCATCTGCCTCAGCAAAGTACTTTGTATATATATCTAACTGATAAGATAATTTTATAGGTATCGCGTTCAAAATTTCGGACTTACCTGTGTTTGCTGCTACATGAGCACCATCATATGATAATGCTTTTTTAGTAGTACTGATAATCTCTATATTGTTATCTCTCGATAATGTAATCAGAGGTAACGTAAGAGGTTTATCATTTTGCATATCAGACCACATTTGAAACTGCCTACTTGTCTCATCAGGTTTTAAGATTCTCATGTTTGGATCTTTAACCCAATGACTTATCTTATCATAGACTGCTTGATCATAAAATCTAATTGCCATCTTCTCACCTACTATAGAATACAGAAATATTATTTTCTAAAATCGTAAAAAGTTTAAGTAGTAGTGGATAACCTTTTAGATCTAAAGACCCATAAGTAATTTTATTTAACAATCTTAAAAAATTCTGTCCTTTATAAGTTTGTACTTTATCAATATATAAAATTCAATCAGAATCTGTTTGTGTAATCTTTAAACTATTTATCGCATCGTAGAATATCTTAAATAAATCTAAGTTAGCTTGTTGTAAATAATATTCACACCGCTTTGTGTCCAACTTTAAAATTAGTAACTCCTGCAAATAATCTTTACAGTGGTAAACAAAATCTGCAGGATAGTCTTTACTTATTTTAATCTTCATCTAAATTCAAAGTTAATTTTTGATCTTTAGCTAATCGTTGGACTTGTCGTGGATTTGCTTCCAATTCCTTCTTAACGGCGGAAAGCATACTATTTACTTCATTATCAGTTTTCTTACCTGCTGGAATATTTCTACGGTTACTATTTTTGTCGACCTTAAAGTTCTTTTCAATATCGACATATCGCCACAGTTTACCGCGCAAATCAACTATTTTATCTTTTAGATCTTCGAATTTCATACCATTTTCAATCTCATCATTTACAAGTTGCATGACTTCCATTTTTTGACCGGCAGAAAGGTTAGACTCCCATAAAGGAGCATCCTTTACGACAAAATTTGCAAATTGTGAACTATTAGACACTTCATCAATACAATTACGGCAATAAGCATTATAAATAGTTTTAAATTTAACCTCATTTTTAGTCAGCTGATCTAAATCTTTATTAACTAAAAACATAAAGGTGTTGCTATTTGTACCCTTCATAATTTCTTCTGGTTTCATGCTAATAAACCAATCACACCATAAAGAATGGGATAAATGCTCTTTAACCAATTTCTTAACTGTTTCAATATTATTAATATTACCATATACATTAAGCATAGTGCTAATAATATCAAGTTGTCTTGCAATAGTTGCTTCAGATTCTGATTTTCCATAGTAAGGATCAGTTGTATCAGTTTTGCTCGGTTTTATAGGTTTATCAAATTCTGCCATGATTTCATCCGCAGAGTGAGTCCTTACGAAGTGCTCCCAATCGCTCTCACCCGCCCTATATTTAGGATTATCTTGTACATCATCTTCTAATAATAAAAGCATTTTTACTCTCCTTCATATAGTACATTGAAGTCCGAATTAATAAATAATTCAGTATCTTCTTTTGCCATCCAAGTGTCATACTCAGGAACTAATTCACAGGTAACACTTGCTGGATAAATCATTTGGGCATATAGTTTAGTAACTCTAAATACTCTACCAGGTGTATTATCAAACGCGCTAGGTATTGTAAATAGGCATCCTACTTGTAAATGTTCTAGATCATAAGGAACATGAATTATAGCAGCATTAGTTTCTTGCTCTACATTCCAACCTAACAGTTTTGCCGTCTTTTGTTGAATATGGTCTTCAAAAATACAAGGCACAGAAATTTCTGGGGAATATTTATTCACAGTAAGCTCCCCATGAAGATTATAATCTTTACCCATAACTGGGTACTTATATTTAGTAACGACGCCAAGTAATTTAGTCATTTCTTTAAAGTAAGTTCGTTGAAGCTTAATATCAGGATTAACTAATAATCCATAATCTTCTCTCATAAGGAATATTCCTCCTTATCTAACTACTACTCTACCACTTACTTTAATAGTTTCTGATTCATTACTTTCGTTTAAAGTCTTTGTGCTATATCTATAAATCATTGATTCAGGAATAAATTTATTTTCTACTTCTGAACCTTTTAATGTGAACGCATGCTTAGCATTTGAGAATGCTTCATTCATTCCCTTATAAAGAACACTACCATTAGCAGAAACTTCTTTATCTTCAAAAATAAACTTAGTTGTTTTTTGTTTACCAGAGTTAAAAGAAATAACACCCTCTGCAATTAGACCTTTATTAGTATTAATAGAAGTAGTATGATAATTAGAAACATTACCATAAACTTTTCTTAGATAACCTTCTACTAATTGGTCAATTGCTTCTTCAGTTGATTTAGCTTCACCTAACTCAGTACCATATTTTCTTCTAAGTCTTTGAATAAAAGTTTCTTTATCTTCCCTATCTTCTTCTAAAGGTTCTTCTTCTGCGGACTCTTTAATATCTTTTCCACCAAACTTGGCAAGAATTCTCTTTTTGAACTCATCAGCTGAAATATTAAAACCTTCACGTAAAGATTCTTCTACTTCTTCATCCTCAGGAAGTTCTTCATCTTCTGGGGTTTCTTCTTCAGTAGGAAGTTCATCCTCAACAGGAATTTCTTCAACAGGAATTTCTTCAATAGGTTCTTCTTCAGGAATATCAGCGCCAGCACCAATTTCGTCTTCTTCTACAGGTGCTTCATTAGTTTCAATTACACCTTCATCCTCTACATCAAGAGGCACAATTGCTTCGCCTTCATTTTCAGGAATATCATTTTCCTCTGTTAAATCAACAGTAACTTTGCCTGCTTCTTCAGCTTTAACCCTAGCAGAACCTTCTCTAGTCTTAACTTCAACCTCTGTAATATCTTCATTCATAGGAACATCATCAGTATCTTTAAAAGTAGTTCTCTTGTAACCTTCTTTTAAACTTCTGAATGCTTCTGCTAATTCTTCCTCTGAGAATTCATCATCAGTTTCAACTGGTGCATCTTCAGGTTCTTCTTCGACTTTTTCTTCTGCGTGAGCAAATTCTTCAATCTTACCAATTACATTATAACCTGATTTAGTGTGGCACACAGGGCAATCTTCGTCTGGGTTTGCAAAACCTGTTTCGTCATCAATAAATACTTCAGCTAAATCCTTATAAATTCTAGTATGACAACAAGAGCATTCTAGAATTACTTTACCAACGTAAGTATCTTGTAGATCATCTGCTGTTTCCGCTGCGACATCGATAATAGGTTCTTCGGTAGGAACATCGACATCATCAGCTATATAACTCTTAAGATCATCCGCTGCTTCAGGACCAACTGAAAAGTTGAAGTCATCTTCTAATAAACTTAGTTTTTGGAATGCTTCAGCTATGTAGTTTGTTTCCATTAATTTTCCTCCTTAATATTAATCCACTGGGAACAAAAGATCATGATTTGCTCTCAATGTATCTCTCAATTCTTTTAATTCTGTGTTTCCTTCTTCTAATAAAGAAGCACCATCATTTGACCACAATGCATTACTCTGAGTAAATCTAGTCCTAATTCTTCCAAGAGCAACTTTTGCGTATGCAACTGCAAGATTTACCAAAGTATCTTCCCAGAACCTGCCGACAACTTGATTAGGTTCTCTAAGTACAGGAATATACTCAATAGTTAATTTATCAGGAACACCTTGAGGTAAATTGACATATAATTTTTTATTTATTTTATCTTCTTCAAAATTTAAATCAGTTGAGAATGTATTAGACATTCTTTGTACTGTAGACCAATTATATAATCTGTAAGCATAATCATTTGAATAATAGCTTGACCCTATATTATACATTTGTAATTGACTTATAGCAATAGGGTCAGTTGTTTTATTATCAGCAGTAGACATACCAGAAGGATTTTGTCTATAGACATTAATAACAGATTCAATTTCAGGTTCTTCACTTAAATCTATACAAGTACCAGAACAAGGAAGCTCTTTAAATTGGGACATGTTGTAGTATCTATTTAATTCATGTAATGCTTTATAGACTATATTATCAAATGCTTGATCATCAAGTTCTGTTTCTAAAACACCAAAACCTGTAATTTGATCTTTGACCATTTCTGTATAATCACTAAGCTCCATCGTTATCTCCTTCCTGTTGTTCTTGTTCTAATTCATTATTGATTTCACGCTCAATCTCTTTTTCGTCTTTATAACTTGATTCCTCTTCAGGAGGTTCTTCTGTAATTAGCATGTCATCATCATATAATACAGGTTCTATGACCTTTTTATATTTATCTTCAAAATGTTCTTTCATATACTTAATATAATTATTAAGAACAACCGCTAATAAGCTCGCCCAAGTTAAACTGGTTAATGCGTTTAGTACATGCTTACACCCAGCGCCTAAGTCATTATTAGGGTTTGTTACTTTCGCAGGTACCAATTGAGCATCTCCCGCATTATATCTATCTTTTGTAGACCAGAAGGACATTCTATATTTCCAATCTGCACAACTACAATGAAGATATATATCTTGGTGTTCTATCGCTTTTACTATCGCCTTATAGCAACATTTATATTCTAAATAATTATTATTAGCTCTTATCTCTTGTTTTAATTCATCACAGATATTTCTAAACAATACTGTTACTTCATAAATACCTGTTTCGCCTTTAATCGGAAGTTTTAAAGTTAATTGATTTGATTTAAATACAGCATTCATATCTATATTATCAAAATTACGAATTGTATTCATAATCTTAACTTTATTCTTTCTCTCATAACGAGTTGTCCCATACGACTTAGTTGGTTTAGCATTTTGAGACTGAGTAATTATTTCTGATTTCTTTTTCTCATTTAAAATTTGCATAATTATATCTTTCGTTAACTTTAGCTTTTTACTTACACAATAAAATACAAAAAAAGTGCTAATGAAATTTAGCACTGATTTCATATAAAATTTATAGGAGGTCTAATATTTTAACGATAAATATCTAAAACATATATATTTAAGAAAGATAGACTAACTAAAACTACTTCAATTAGCATTATTTTACCGGTAAGATCAGCAGTTCCTTCTGCTAAACCTAAACCAACAAACATATAAACTAATGTTAGTACAACTAATAATACTTTTATTTCTTTTCTTAAACGTCTTCTCATAACTTATCCTCTTTTTCTTTACATAATTATATTAACATAAATAAAAGAGAATGTAAACTACTTTATTAATTCTTTTGATTCTTCATTTGTTACAACTAATACCCATTCAGTGTTTAAACCAAAATGTGATTTATTTTTCTTTGCTTCTTTAATATACTTTTCCCAACCTGGATCTACTACCTTACAAGTCATAATATATTCTTTAGCATTAGGAACATTAATCATAACAGTTTTTAACCATTCACATTGTGTTGTTAGTAAATCTTGAGTTGCAAAATATGTTTCTACATCTTGATAAGGAGGACAAATTAATACAGAGCATTCGCCTTGATATTTAAATTGTTCTGCATCACCTAATTCAATAGTTCTTCCTTGTTCTTTGTGCCAAGCGACTAATTCTTCATTTAAATCGCAACCAATATAAGTTAATCCTAATTGTTTACATGCATCATGTCGAGCACCCCAACCTGCAAAAGGATCTACTATTATTTCTGATGTAGCATATGTTTCTAATAGATGTTTTGCAAAAGGCACAGAATACCAAGACGGTTGTTTACACTTTCTTGTTACATTCATTGCACAAAGTACTTGTTTACCATCAATAAAACCGCCAGAATACTCTATTCTATTCTTAATCATTTCCCAACGAAAAGATTCATCATTAAATGCTTCAATAGAAGTGGGTTCATTATTTACATGCACCTCATAAAAACATTTAGGTCTATCTTTTCTAAATGGAAATTCAGGATTATCAAATAAAGCAAAATCTACCCCTATTAGCGGATCGGGACATTTATGCAAATATCTTAACCCATTAGATTTCTTACTATTAGGTGCACCAAAAAGATTTCTTATAGATTTTTCTTTATCTTTTTGGTCAGTAATAACAATAATATGCTCTGCTTTGCATTTAGCAACTAATCCAGCGTCAACTAATAAAGAATCAGAATCGATTATTATATAGGGATAACCATCAATCTTTTCACCATCAAAAGGAATATTATTTCTATCACAAAATTCTTTAACTATCTTTTTCATATGTTTATTATATACCTGTCTTTCTTATTTGTAAACTGCTTTTCCACAATTGTAAACATTATAAAGTAATAAAACCAGATGGCACTATGGAGCAATAAACTTTTCTACTTAATCTAAAATTAAATTAATAATTTGTTTATCCTGCTCTTTGTTAATATTATAATTTTGAGACAAAGTAGCGGATGGATAAATTCTTATATAATTAAGATTGTTTTTCTGCGCAATTCTTAATTTTTCTGGGTCTCTTCGAGCATAAGTATCTTTCCATTGCCCTGTTATTCTTAAATCACACTCTAAATGCTCACTTATAGGCAATTTGCCATGCGAAGGATGCCCATTTATTTCAATAAATAAATCTTTAGAAGGAATATAAAAATCTACAAAATAAGGATACCTTTCATCTACTTTTATATTATAACACAAATCTGGAAATACCTTAATTAATTTATCATAAATGTTTTGTTCTAAAATGCTATCACATAATTGACCAGTACGCTGGATTCTATTTTGTTTTTCTGTTGCCTTCTTTCTATTCATTAATTCAGGAGCAGACCATGCTAGTTTACATGCTTTTACTCTATCTTGATTTATTTGCTGTTTAAGATTAGAATTGAGACTTGCTTGATAATCTATATTTATTTGTCTAATGTGTTCTTTAAAAGAAGCACTTTGATGTGCATTTCTTTGTTTTTCCTGCCATAAATTTTTCTCTTGCTCTGACTTTTGTACTCATGCTATTTTTTGGGTTAGCGCTGACTTTTGACCTCTTAACTGATAATTTTCTCCAGGAACTTTAGTAATGTTATAAATAGTCAATAATCCTCTAAGACAATTTTTTATATTAAAATGTTCTTCTGTTTCTGAAAAAGTATGGTCTTGATTAATGTAATAATCATATAGTACTTCTTTAGAAACTTTCTCTTGTGCTGCTTTAGCACCTTGGTAATTTTTTATTTTCTTTCAACCAACAGGCGCACTATTTCTAAAATATTGAATTTCTTGAGAATTATAATTTATGCAATACATCTATAATAAAATATAAAAAAAAAGACGGACTTTCATCCGTCTTTAAATGTTTATTAAACTGTTTCCTTAGTAACGTTAACGTCAGCAGAGTCTTCACCTTTAACGATAGTAATTTTAGAAATTAAACTTGCATTTAAGATCTTCATATCGTATAAAGTAGAGAATCCTTGCTCCATAGTGCCATCTGCGAAACCAAGTAATTGGGTAGGTACAATTGGCCAGTTTTCTTACATTATAACCGAATTCCGTTATAACTCTTTATGTTGCCATAAAGCTGAGACTATATCACCAACTTATTTACTATTACCATAAATAAGTTGCTCTGCACTTCCATTCCTCTTGGAATGTACTCTACTCGCTTCTTTGACTAGATATTTCTTCTAGTCTATGCTTTCGATAGTCGTTGAACTTTCTAAATTTAATTTATATTCTTTATATGGTAAATATCCTTTATTTAGATATTCTTGTTTTTGTGAAATTTTAACTCGGGTTCTCTTTCCTTCAGGTGAATACAAATAGCACGAAGGATTTTCTTTGAACCATTTAGAATTTGCTTCACTTAGCTTTCGTCTGTATTCAGGTGTATATTCAACAAGTTCTTTTCTATTTCTTAATTTTTCTTTTAGCTTTTCGCTTGCCGGTAAATGTCTGCCATAGTCTAGTGCTTCCTTCATCTTAGGAGTTACTTCTTGAACACTATGTTTACCTTTATTTCAAGGTTCACAAGTATACCCCTCTCCACCACGAGTTATATTATAGAAATTTTCATCATTGGAAGCATTGGTTTTTGATATCCAATACATTTCTCTACTATTTAATTCATCTTTAGAAGAGCACCATTCTATAATAGTTGAGACAAAATTTTCTTTACCATATTTGTTCACTGCCTTTGCTAAGGTAAGTCCTGAACCAACATATGACTTATCAAACTTGTCACTTTTATGCTGCCCTATATAACATTTACCATTTATTAAGTTTTCTGTTAAATATACATATCCGTAATTCATTTATAATTTACCATATTTTTAAATTTAGCTTAGCTTCTGATTGTCCATAATACGTACCAGTTATTATGGAGTTTCCAGAAATTCACAGAGTTTTACACATAATATCACTATTATGCGACACAATAATTTATGTATGGGGCATAGATGCCTGTAGCAGTTACGCCATCAGCAGCAAGTACACCTAAGTAACATACACCTACAGTATCATCTGCTTCTGCGCTTAATGCAGGAGAAACGAATACTTTTAGATTATTTACAGTACCAGCGAAATAAGCACCGTTAGCGATTGAATTGTTAGAAGCGTTAAAACCTGGAACAAATGCTAAGATAGGCATTACTTCTGGAGAAATAATCATATATGTAGGCATGAACTTATTTGTTGCTCTATAAACAAGTGTCTTAGCTTGTTCAATTGCTCTGGCAAATGATTCTGCTCTTAATGAGTAAGCTAATGTATCTACATTCTTATCTACCCATTTAATTTCTTTTGCTGCTTCACAAGCATTCTTAATTAGATAAATTGCTTCACCATCGATTTCATATTCAAGTTCAGCTTGTGCTTGTTGAGCTAATGTAGATTCTAGATCTACACCGTAATCTTGCTTAGATTGGAATGCAGCAAATTGAGAATACTTGATAGCGATTCTTCTTGCTCTTGCTGTTAAAGCAATACCTTCCATATGACCTACTAGTGTTGGTAGTTTGTCTTGTGGAACGATTTGGTTGTCATAAGCATATTTTACTTTTACTGTGTTAGCTGGAAGAGTAACTTTACCATCTTCTAAAGTTAATTCTGATTCTGTACCCGCATTATCGATAGCAATTACCTTGTTATCAACAACTGGAGTCCATGCAGGAATGAATTCGCCTGCAGCAGCAGTTTCAACAATCTTTTCACCTGTGTATTCAGCTCTAGCTTCCGACATAGCGCCTAGTGTAAATGGATCGTTAACTACGAAACCACCCATACCGTTCTTGTCTTCACCTAAAGCATAACTCATATAGGTAATGTAACCACTGAATGAGCTTAATGGTTTAACCATGAAAATATCATTTACGATAAGATTTGGAATTGTGATAGTTGTTCACTAATATTACGAATAGTCGGTTTTACTATTCTCTACATGTCACCATGCAGGTTGGACTATATTATCACCCTAGTTTGTTTTATCCTTATAGGGTGCTCTGTCTTTCCATCTTCCGTTAAGATGTACTCTACTCACTTCTTCAATTAGATATTTCTTCTAATCTATGCTTTCGATAGTCTCTGAACCTTCTCTTTCGAGCTTGGATGCTGATTACCTCTATGATATAACATAGACGCGTCCCAGCAGTTAGCAGAGTTTGAAATTCTTATTGATTTATAAATGATTTGTAATAATCTTTACCATACTTTTGTTCTATTATCTGAACTATATATTGCATTGAAATTGGTAACACTACTCGAACATTGTATTTCTTCATACAATTATTCTTTGCTTTCGCTTTTATATTATTACCATATGGGTCAACTAGATTTAAATTTTCATCTAAAAATTGTGGACCTTTAATTTCAATTAGTTCATTTTCTACAACAAAATCCGGAAAATATTTGTGAGGAATTTTATTTTCATCTAAATAATCTAAACCTTTACCAGTATATCTAATAATAGATTTATGCAAGTCTCTCATATAAATAAAGTAATACAATTCTCAAGAAGAATCAAATTTAAATCCTTCAAATTCAATTTTCTTTCTAAAAGTAGTTGTTTTATAGTATGAGTAACTATATGATTCTGGATGCAGTAATATTCTTGGATTACTTACTCCATATTTAGATTTATTAGTAATGGATCTTTTCATGCAACTTATAGAATAATCTGTTTTCTTTGCTGCTTGACGTTTTCCAAAACTAATTTCCTCAGAGGTTCTAGATAAATCATAATATTTAGTTAGCTTATAATAAATGCTTTCGCTTATTCCTAAAAGCTTGACTTTTTCTTTTGTACTGAGATTTGGATTATGATATACATTCTCTAAATCAGTCTTAGAAATTGTTTCCAAAGCTTTTAGAAATACCTTAGACCTTGAAGGTTTACTTGACCTATATTTAGCTCGTTCTTTAATTTCTTCTCTGGAACGGGTTAATCCATAATAATGGACTAACTTATAATAGGTATCTTCATTAAGTCCAAGAAGTTCTTGTGCTTCAGCATTATTTAATTTAACATTATGATATAATTCCTTAAAGGTATCAGGATTTATTTTATCTTTCGCCTCATTAAATGTCATCTTATAAACTTATTCAGAATTGACACAACTTAAATTATGTCTAGACACATTTTCTTGAACATGCCCATATCACTTCTTTGTGTAGCACTTGTAGAAGTATTAAATGCTTCGTTCA
>CAVJGK010000002.1:0-51956 GCA_963648895.1 Lachnospiraceae bacterium
AGCAAATGCCTCACTAAGTAAAATAATAATTTATGAATTAATTGATGATAATGTTTCAATAACATCACTAGGTGAATAATCAATAATACCTTGTAATAAAGTAGACATATCACAACCTAATGCAATCGCGATTTTATTTAAAATCATTAAAGTAGGATTTCTTCTACCTCTTTCTAAATCAGAAATATAATTTTTATTTATTTCTGCTTCGTACGCTAATGTTAATTGAGACATCTTTTTTTGTTTTCTTAAGAAAGTAATTCTCTTTCCTAATTGTTCATAGATGTTCATTTATTTATTCTCCAATCTTGAAGCTAAATCATGAATGTCACTAAATATACGATTGACACTAGATTTAGATAATTTAATTTGATAATCATCTTTCAATATATCGACAATTTGAGATAAAGGGATATCAACATTTTCTTTTCTTATTGAAGCAACTATTTGTTCTTTTTCTTTTAATGTATTTAAGCCAATATTTTCTTCAATTACTTGAATATCATGTAATTGAGCATTAGCTTTTTCTAATGTTTTTTTATAATTAGCATTAAAACATATTTGATATCTATTATCAGAATTAATAAAGTCTTTTTCAATTCTGATACTCTCAAAATCTAGCATTGAATTAGATGCGCCAACTAAGGCTAAGAAGTTAGATATTTGATCTGCTTTTTTAACATAGACCATATATTTCTTTCTTCTTTGGATAATTTTACCATCGACATTACGATCGTTTCTAAATTTATTTAATAATTTAACAACGAACTTAGCGTCGCTTTCTTTTTCAATAACCATTTGAAGGTGGTAATTTCCTCCATTTGGAGAATTAACACTTCCAGAAGCAAGGAAAACACCTGCTAAAAAATTTCTAACTCTATTTCCTTCTTCTCCTTTAATAGTAGCTTTAGGAGTAAGATATTCTCCATCTTTATAAATTTCTAATTCTTCTAATATCTTATAGAAATTAGTATTAGTTTTAATTTTATAAACAACGCACTTATCTAATTTCATTTTACGTGAATTAAAAAACTTAGGATTAGCGTCAAATATTTTTACTAACCCTTGATAGATTAATTTAGCTATTTTGGAATTTTCAGTTTGAAGAGATATTTCTTCATTTTCAAAATCAAAAACACCATTAGTTCTAATAAATCCTGAAAGTAAAGGTTTAAGACTATCATAAGTATATTCGTTTAAACAAATTTCATCTTTAACACATTGAGTAAAAGATTCTCTTTTCATAGTCCACCTCCTTTAGACAAGTGGTATTATTATACTAATATGAGTGTAGTATAGCAAGAAGAAATTTCAGTTTTTTTCTTAATGGAGATAGTCATTTTTCACATTTGGAATACATATCAAAACAAAATGTATTTCAAATGTAAATATCGAACAAAATAAAACTCAGGTTTCCCTGAGTAATTATCTTTTTAAATAATTAGAAGCACTTATTCCTGCATTGGCTCCATCACCTACTGCAGTTGCGATTTGTCTTAAAGATTTTTTTATACAATCACCACAAGCAAATAATCCATCAATGGAAGTTGCCATTTCATTATTTACTTTGATATATCCTTTCTCATCATAGATATCAAATCCTTCTAAGAAAGAATTATTAGGAGTTGCTCCTACATAAGTAAATATAGCTTTTAACTTTAAAGATTTAATTTCTTTAGTTTCTACATTTTGGATTACAAGTTCATCAACATTCTTATCACCTTTTATCTCTAAAGGAATAAATGGTGTCAATATTTCAATATGTGAATCTTGTTTCACCCTATTAACTACTTCTTCATCACCTCTAAATTCATTACGGCGATGAACTAAATAAACTTTGTCAGTTAAAGAAGATAAATATAGACTTTCTTCTAAAGCAGAATTGCCTCCTCCAATAATAGCCATTGGATGACCTTTAAAGAAGTTTCCATCACATACTGCACAAGTAGATACTCCATGAGCGAAGAATTCTTTTTCACCTGGAATATTTAATTTTGAATCGATGGTACCACTGGCAATAATTACTGCATCAAATTCATATTCACCTTTAGAAGTACTTACTTTAAAAATATCATTTTCTTTTTTAACATTATTCACTTCTTCATAATGGATTTTAATACCATTAGAATTTAATTGATTAACAAATTCATTGGCCAAATCAAATCCATTGATCGATTTAAATCCAGGATAATTATCAATTTTATAAGTAAGAGGAACTTTCCCTCCAGGCATTGATTTTTCTACTAAATAAGGTTCTACTCCACTTCTTTTTAAATAGATAGAAGCAGTTATACCACTAGGGCCTGCTCCAATAACTAAACATCTTTTCATTATTTTTCTTCCTCATTCTTTACTTGTTCATATACTGGTTTAGTAAAAACTTGACCATGTGACCAAAGTCCCATTTCATCTTTTAAGATCATATAAATTAAATCCATAACCCAATATAATAAACCAAATGGAATAGCGAATAATGCTGCAGTAAAATTATCTTTGGAAAAACGATAAATAATCGCATTTAACCAACCTGTTACAGGGATTGCAGTAATAATAATTCTTGTTGTTCTACTTAATGAATCGAACTTAGGTGCATAAGCAAGAAGTAAAGTAGTAAAATCTTTATTCTTTTTCTTTAAATAATAATGGTTAAAATAAATACCTGCAATAACTAGAACTCCTAAAACAATAAATAATATCGCAATAAACTTACTTGTGGAGAATCCTGAATTATTTGGAGACATAATGTAAGAAGAATTTCTTAAAGGTTCAAGAATCATTCTTACTGTACCATACCAGATAAAATAAGCTCCAGCGACAACTCCAGGTCTCATATATTTTCTTAATGCTTTATCTAAAACAAAGACAATGATTAAAAATCCAATAATGTTTAATGTTCCTTCAATTAAGAATAAAGGTAAAGCAATAGTTGAACCATCAGTTGAACAAGAAGAAACAGTCATTTGATCAATAAACCATTGACCTAACCATCTCCATGGTCCTGCATCAACACATCCTCCATAAACTTCTTGGTTGAAGAAATTACCCCATCTACCAATTGCTTGAGCGACTAAGATAGTAGGAACACATGAATCAACAATATCTAATAGCTTCATGTTTTTTCTTCTCTTCTTTAAGAAGATAATTCCGGCACTTACTCCAAATAGAACTCCACCTTGAATAGCAAGTCCGCTGATACCTTGGAAGTGTCCATTATAAATACCAAAACAAGCTAGTAATGTAGTCCAGAAGTTTCCGGTATTAAATTCATGGAATTGCCATACACAATACCAAACTCTCGCACCAACTAATCCCATTGGGAAAGCGACTAAGAATAGATTTTCAATATCATGAGGATTATATCCTCTTTGTTTTACTCTCCATTCTGATAATACTAAAGCAAGTATCGCTCCAATAAGAATGAAAGTTGCATAGAATGTAATTTGGAAACTACCAAAGCCATAAGTCTTTGGCAATAATAAAATATTATTCATAACTATGAGCTCCTCTTTCTTAATAATTCATTTAATCTTTCTTCAAAGATATAAGTTGAATCATATCCACGTTTTTTAAGTTTATAATTAGTAACTGCCGTTTCAATAATATCACCAACTGCACGAGCTCCAGATACTGGAAGAGTAATTTCTGGAACTTTTTGTCCTAATATATCGACATATTTTTGATTAGTGCCTAAACGTTCCATTTCTTGTTGAGCATCTAAAGTAACTAATTTAATTACTAAATCAACTTCTTTTGATTCAATAACTGAATTAATGCCAAACATCTTAGAAACATCGATAATACCAATACCTCTAACTTCGATCATGTTGGTTAATAATTCTGGTGCACGACCAATTAATTTATTTCTCACTAAAGAAATATCAACGCGGTCATCAGAAACTAAATGATGGTTCTTTTTTAATAATTCCAAAGCAGTTTCTGATTTACCAATGCCTGATTCACCAGTGATAATTACACCTGTAGAATAAATCTCTACTAATGTACCATGTAATGAAGTAGAAGGTGCAAGTTCTTCTGATAAATAAGTGATCATATCAATATTTAAATCATTAGTTTTACGATTAGATCTAAACATTGGGAAATTTGTTTGTTTCGCAATATTTAAAATTCTTGGATCAACTTCATTATCCGCGGTAATAATACATCCTGGACAACATTCAACAAACAAGAATTCAAATGCCTTTTTGATTTTAGCATCAGACATTGTTTTTATATATAAAGTTTCTTTATTACCGATAACGATAATTCTTTTTGAACGAGGTGAATCAAAGAAGCCTGCAAGTTCAAGACCTGGACGATTAACATTAATCTCTACAACTTCTCTTTTCATCGAATTGAAATCACCATTGAGCCATACTAAGCCAAAATGATTCGCAACATCTTGAATTGTAATAGTCTTCTTTTTCATGCTTACCTCCTATTTTCTTTTATTCATTCTTTCTAAATCTCTTTTTAAGATTTTCTTTAAATATTGGCCAGTATAGGAATCTTCAACTTGTGAAACTTCTTCAGGTGTACCAAGTGCGATAACTTGACCGCCTTTTTCTCCACCTTCATAGCCCATATCTATTATATAGTCTGCACATTTAATTACATCTAAATTATGTTCAATAATTAAAACTGAATTACCTGTAGAAACTAAAGTATATAATACATTTAATAATTTTTTAACATCATCGATGTGTAAACCGGTTGTTGGTTCATCAAGGATATATAAAGTAGAACCAGTTGATTTACGTTGTAATTCATAAGCAAGTTTTACTCTTTGAGCTTCTCCACCACTTAATGTAGTAGAAGATTGACCCAGTTTAACATATCCTAATCCAACATCAACTAAAGTTTTTACTTTGCGGTAAATTGAAGGAATATTTTCAAAGAAGTTCATTGCTTCTTCACTAGTCATATCCAATACATCTGCGATAGATTTACCTTTATATGTGATGTTCAATGTTTCTTGGTTATAACGTTTACCATTACATTCTTCACATTTTACATAAACATCTGGCATGAAGTTCATAGAAATTCTAGTAACTCCATCACCTTCACATTTTTCACATCTTCCACCTTTAACATTAAATGAGAATCTTGATTTATCATAACCTTTCGCTCTTGCATCAATGGTGCTAGCAAATAAGTCTCTAATATCATCAAATACTCCAATATATGTGGCGGGATTACTTCTTGGACTTCTTCCAATTGGTTCTTGAGATACATTGATAACTTTATCAATATTTTCAATTCCAGTAATGGATGATACTTTACCAGGTTTAATTTTGGTTTTATTTAATTTAACTTGTAATGTTTTATATAAAGTTTCATTGATTAATGATGATTTACCACTACCTGAAACACCAGTTACGCAGACAAACATTCCTAAAGGAATATCCACATCAACATTTTTTAAGTTATTAACTTCTGCACCTCTAATTTTAATAAACTTCTTGTTACCTTTACCTCGATAAATATTATAAGGAATAAATTCTTCTCCTTTTAAATATTTACCAGTTAAAGAGTTAGGATTATCCATAACTTCTTTAGGTGTTCCTTGAGCGACTATTTCTCCTCCATGAATACCAGCACCTGGACCAATATCAACTAAATAATCCGCGGCTAACATTGTATCTTCATCATGTTCGACAACAATTAAAGTATTACCTAAATCTCTCATCGCTTTTAAAGTGGTAATCAATTTATCATTATCTCTTTGATGTAAACCAATACTTGGTTCATCAAGGACATATAATACTCCGGATAATCTAGAACCAATTTGAGTCGCAAGTCTAATTCTTTGAGCTTCGCCACCGCTTAAAGTCATGGCAGTTCTAGACAATGTTAAATAATCTAAACCAACATCAACTAAGAAAGAAACACGGTTATAGATTTCTTTAATAACTAAATTACCGATGTTATTTTGTTCAGTAGTTAAATGTGATGGTAAATCTTTAATAAATTCGAGTAACTTACCTAATGATAAATTACATAATTCATAGATGTTTAAACCATTTATTTTAACCGCTAAAACCTTGTCATTTAATCTAGCACCATTACATTTATTACAAATGGTATCTTCCATAAATGTTTGATAATAACCACGCATAAATTCAGAAGTAGTTGTTAAATACATTCTATCAATGCGGTTTTTAACACCTTCAAAACCAACTCTAGTAGTTTCATTACCAGAGCTAGATTTTAATTTCATTTTGATAGGTTCAAGAGAACCAAACATACAAATCTTTTTTTGTGAATTTAATAAATTGCGATATGGAATATCTCTTGGGATATTATAATAATCACAGGTATAAGCAAATTCTTGCCATTCTAAGTTTTGTGTTTCAGCGATGTTTTTATAATAAGCAATCGCCCCTTGATTTAACGTTAATTCATCATTAGTTATTAATAAATCAGGATTACATTCTCTTTTAATACCTAGTCCATTACATTCAGGACATGCTCCTAATGGAGCGTTAAAAGAAAATAATCTTGGTTCTAATGGAGGGACGGAGAATCCGCAGTATTTACATGCTTGATGTTCGGAGAATAATTCTTCTTTATCTCCCATTTTCACTAATACAAAGCCATTACCAATATCTAAAGCAGTTTCTAATGATTCATATAATCTTTCATCACTATCTTCTTTTAAAGCTAGTCTATCTACTACAATATCAATTGTATGTCTTGCATTTTTTTCTAATGGTTTTAATTCAGAGAATCTAACAATTTCTCCATGATCAATTCTTACTCTTTCAAAACCTCTTTTTTGGAATTTATCAAGAGTATCTTTATGTGTACCTTTTTCATTATTAACAATAGGTGCGAATATAAAAACCTTTGTTCCTAATTCATTATTTTTAATAATATCAATCATTTGTTTGATTGTGAATTTAACAATTGGTTCATTATGAGTAGGACAATAAGCTACCCCAACACGTGAATATAATAATCTTAAATAATCATAAATTTCTGTAACAGTACCAACTGTTGAACGAGGGTTATGAGATGTAGTTTTTTGATCAATCGCAATAGCAGGAGATAATCCTTCAATAGAATCAACATCAGGTTTTTCTGGATTACCTAAAAATTGTCTAGCATAACTAGACAAGGATTCAATATATCTTCTTTGACCTTCCGAGAAAATAGTATCAAAAGCTAAAGTAGATTTACCACTACCTGATACACCCGTAAAAACAACTAATTTATCTTTAGGAATACTAATATCAATATTCTTTAAATTATTTTCTCTAGCACCTTTAACTATAATTTGATCTTTTGCCATATATTAACATTCTTTCCCATATTTTGAAATGCGTTCTTCATCTACCACTTTAATTGCCTCATCTAAGAATTTATAACCCGTTTTATAATCAACAATTTCCATACCGATATAATACAAAATCGCAACTATAAAAACAACCCATCCTGGATGCCATAAATTTTTAAACATTCCTAAATATGAATATATTAAAGCAGTCAACGCTGCCATATTAAATCTAACAAATTGTTTTCTATAAATAACTTCTACAACTGATATTGAAATTGGTATTAAGATAAATAACATCCAAAAATAAGCAAAACCATAAGAATTCTCACTTAAAACAAATCCCAAGATTAAATAAGCGAGTAAAGTAACACCAAAAGAAATAAGACCAACAAGTAACATTAAATCTCGACATTCTTTAATATCTCTAGCAGTTTCTTTTTTAGAAAACTTATAATAAGAAGATTTATGTTTAATTAAAATTTCATCTTCTACGACTGATATGTCTTTCTTTTTAAAATCATGAAGGCTATTTATCTCTCCTTCATATTTAGTTTTTTTTAATTTAGTCATATTTATCACCACAAAAATAATAACATAAGTAAGAAAAAAAGCCCACAATTGTGGGCTTAAAATAATTATTATTTTAAATCTTATTTAGCTGTGTCTGCAACTAAATAAATAGTAATTGAATATAATGAGTTATTATATGTAGATACATTAGCGAGTAATGCACTTTGAGAATTAAATTTCCATGATGCTACTTTTGATTTATTATTTGAAGTAGATGTTTCTTGTGTATAATCAACTTTATTTTCATCTTTAATTTCTGTTCCAGTATATCCTGTTAAATTATAGAAATTATAATGATCAACAACTACTTTATAAACTTTATAACCTGTAGGAGCTTCAATTAAAATTTTTCCTCCTTCAGAAGCTTTATTATTAACAGAAAATTCTTTATAAGATTCTTGTAATACGCAGCCTGTCAATTTCATTGTTGCTTTTACTGTAGTTTCACCAGCTGTACAATCAACTTCAATTTTATCAACATTACCTACTGATTCAGTTAATCCAGCAGCTTTCATATCAGTATAATCTAATGCTTTAGAAACTAATGTAGTAGCAAGTTCTGTTTCAAATGTAAGTGTTTTTGTTGCAGAAGCTTCGCCTTTTGTAGCAGTTACAGTAACTACATTTGTATCTTTTGTTGTAGTTGGAGTAACAGTAATAGTACCTTTAGAAGCATCAACTGTTGCAGTATTACCACTTGTTAATTCTAATGTAACAGTTACATCGCTATAGGATGATGTAATAGTATATGTTGCATCATTATCTAAACTAAATTTTGTACCACCTAATTTAGTTGTGATAGTTTGTAAAACAGCATTTACTTTTGCCGCATCAGTCATATCATTTTCAGTTACAGTAATTGCATCTGCATCTTTTGCAGTTGCATAGCAAGCATAAGCATTTGAATAAACAGTAGTAATACCAACAAAATCAAATTGTTTACCTTTTGTTACTGCTTCATTATATTTTGCAACAATATCATCTGTCTTAGAAATATAATTTTTGTTATTGTAGAAATAGAATTCAGTTGTACCTGTACCAACTGTGAAATAATAATAATTGCCATCAATTCTTGTTGGAGAGCAACCTTTTAATGTAATATAAGCATTTTGATATTTTGAATCAACTGTTTCTGTAGAATTTTTAGTTGCTTTTTCCCAATCACTTGTTGCATCAATAGGTGCAATGTCTGTAACTGTTGGAGTATCTTCATCAATTACATAAGAACCACCTGAAGCAAATTCTTCTTGACCATTATAGTCACTTCTTGTACCTACATAGATAATTGTATCACCGACTTTTGCGCGTGTTTGGCCTTCTTCAACAGTTGGTTTATAACCAAAATAAGAATAGCCTTCAGAATCTCTAAATACAACAGTTGTAGTATCTGCATATGCTGAGATACATGTTACAACACCTTTAAGAATATAAGTTTTATTCTTTGTGTTTTGTGCCCATGTTTCATGTGTATCAAATGTTAATACTGGAACAATAACATTGATTGTTTCATGTCTACCTGAAGTTAATTCTGAGAAAGTTTTTGTAACTCCTTCTAAAGTAAATGATGGAGTTAATTTAGCTTTGATTTCTTCTTTAACGACATTTTTTGTCCAACCTGTAATTGAAACTTTACCGTCTTTGTAAGAAATAACACCTTCTGTACCTTCAGTTTGTTGTAAAGTCCAAGTAACAGCGACATCATCACTACCAATTGCAACTGATGTTAATACTGTGAAATCTGCAGTTGCTTGAGCATTATTTTTTGATTTAGTAGCGGACCATAAAAAATCTGCAGCATCTGTTAACACAGATAAGATATCTTCATTTGTTCTACCAGTTGAAGTAGAAGATGGAGATGTTTCACTTGAACTTGTTGTTTGGTTATTGCTAGAAGGACTAGAAGCACTTGATGAAGTACCTGCACATGCAGCTGCACTAAATGTTAAAATTAATGCAGATGACAATACTAATAATTTTTTAAATTTCATTTTAACTTTTCCCCTTTTTAATTAATTTTTAAATGTGAAATTTTTATATGAAGCCACTCTTAATTGATAACTACCATTGTAGTAATCAACAACCCCTTTAGCGTCAAATGTTTTGCCTACAAAAGCATCAGAAGTGACTTTACTACCGTCAGAATTGTAAAGAATACTTGTTCTAATTGTGAACGTTTTTCCACTTGAATCGGTACATGTAAGAGATAAAGCACCAGCACTTGTTCCATCTTGAGTTGTATAAGCTGAAGTACAAGTAACATCATTCATTTGACAATATGAACTTGTTAATGCATCCATATATGAAGTTCCAGCATAATCATCACTCTTAGTTGTATTGCTAAAATCATTACCAGTGATGATAGTTGGATCATAAGAACAATTTTCTTCGACTAAACGAGTGTTCTTTTCATATTCTGGATCCATTGCCATGTATGATAAACCAGATACTTGGTATGTACCAGCTGTATCATATTTTTGGAAACTACCACAGAATGATAATTTGTTTCCACGAACAATCATACTTTGACCTTTGAAATTATAGCCAAGATATACTGTCATACCCCAATTGACGCCTGTTTCTTCATCATATTCTTGAACATAAATAGTTTCAGCATCGATTGTAGTAATAATACCTTCAAAACGAACTGTTACGCCTAGATAAGATGTTTCAGAACTTTCTAATAAAGAAGTTCTTAATTCTTTAATAGTAACGCTTAAGAAATCACCATAATAGAAATTTTTATCTCTAAACATATAGTTTAGGTTGTTTGAAGAATCAATTGTGACATATTCATTTTCACCAGATTCAGTTTCTCTATAAATATTGAAATATCCAGTTTTTGTTGAATCTTTTGCGATTTTGAAATCTTGTGCGTTATTAATGTCAGTAGTTACACCACCAGCATAATTATTTAAAGCACCTGTGTAATAATATACTTTATTATCAATTTCCATACCTAAATGATATGTCTTATTATTACCATATTCTGAAGTAATATTTGATTGAGAAGTAATCTTACTTCCACTTTCAGTGTAGATATTTACTAAATGTAAATTATCTGTTTTATCTGCACTTAAATATGAAATAATAGATGAATCAACATAGTTTCCAAGTACAGTTCCTTTTGAATCGCATAATTGTTTTGAAGCAATTCTCCAGCTAGCTGCAGCTTTAGAGAAAACATATAATTCATGTTCATTTGCTTGTGAATATGCTTTTTGCATAATTTCACCATAGCAAGTAGAACCAATTGATTTAGCGTTAGCTAAACCAGCTTGTAAAATTTCTAAGTTTAAATTCTTATATTCAGTTGCCCCTTTTGCTTTATACCAAACAAAGCCTAAGAATCTTGTACCAGTTGAGTCTAAATTCCAGTTTCCATCATTTGATTCAACGATAACTGATTCAGCATTAGATAATCTTTCTTTGTTAAATAAAGAAGCTGTTTTACCCCATTCTTGGATTTGTCCTGTAGATTCTGGAGTATCAATACCTAAATATCTAACTTTTAAAACGCCATCTTCATAAGTAGAACTTGATGAAGGGAATTCGGATTTCTTATCGCTTGAGACAGTAAAATGAGATGTATCACCATCAATTAAAGATTTAATTTGTGATGATGTAAATTCCATATATTTTCTACCGGAATTAGTATCGAATTTTAATTGTGATGCATAATCGATAAATTCACTAACTTCTTTTTCTGCATATGGAGTTTTCTTTAATTCATCAGCAGAAGAACTATCGCTACTAGGTGATGTATCTGATGATGAGGATGAAGAAGAAGTATTTCCACATCCAACAACTCCACAAATTAATAATAAGGAAGTTAAACTTACTGTTAATAATTTTTTCATTTTCATAGTATTTATTCCCTTCTATTAATTGCTTTCGCATTTTGATAATGCGTCATCAAATGCAGTGTTAATATCTGTACCTTGTAATACAGCTGTAACTAAGTTACCAACTTGTGTACGTGCGTTTGTAGATCCTGGGAATGCTGCATTAGTGAATGCTGCAGACATATTTTCAGAACAAACTTTAATTGCTTTTGCTTGAATATCAGAACCAGTATTTAAGAATTCTGAATATGTAGCATTTTTATATACAGATTTAATAACTGGTTGGTAACCAGATTGAATACTAAATTCAGCTTGGAATGGAACATTTGTTGTAAAATATTTAACAAATAACCATGAAGCCATAACTTTTTGAGGATCACTGTTGTTAAAAATACAAACATCTGGTCCTTGTTGAATAACTTTTTTGTTATTTTCATTATGTTGTGGTATAGCAGCAATTTCACATGTAAATGAATCTGATTTTTGATAAGAAGCACCTGCAGATGAACCTATACACATAAAACATTTTCTTGTATCAGTACTTGTAAATAAACCTGATGTGTATGATCCATAAAGGTCTTTTGTTGTAATCCAACCTTTTGAATACCATTCTTTAATTTTTTCCATAAATGCTTTAGCTTGAGAATTATTGAATAAATAATTATTTTTTGAGCCAGCTTGAGTATATGGAATATTTAATTGCTCACACCATGTAATAAATAAGTTACTACCTGAGTCATAACCAAGTGGAATTGAATCAGGATATTTTGCTTTTAATTTTTCACATACGTATTCTATTGATGTTGTATCATCGTTGCCAGTTGAATACCAATGTGTAGGAGCGCTTAAACCTAAGTTATCAAAAACAGTTTTGTTGTAATACATAACTTCAGAAGATTTAGAGAATGGTAAACAATACATCATACCATCACCAAATGTTTTTCCTTCTTCTAAGAATCCTGTTTCAAAATCATCGTATTGTTCAACGCTAAAGCCATATTCATCGTCTTCCATTAAATTATCTAATGAAATAACTGCTTTTGCAGTATTATATGTTGCAACGTGATCAGGATAGCAATAAGCGACGTTGACATCTGATTTACCAGAAGCAATTTCTGTATTCATTTGGTCTCTAACATCATCATAACCACCGATGAATTGTGATTCAACAGTAATATTTGGATAGATTTCATTGAATTTATCTAAATAGTTGTTAAATACATTTTGTAATGTTTGACCCATTGTTGTGTAAAACTTAATAGTTACTTGCTTGTTTTCATCAAAGCCCCCTTCAGGGACTTCAAAATTTACATTATTTGAAGTCGAAGAAGATGATGAAGATGAAGAACTTTCTTTTTCACTTGAGTCACTTGTATTTGATCCGCAAGAAGAAAATGCACCTAATAATGATACACAAAATAAGCCTGCAGATAAGATTTTCAATTTCTTATTTTTCATAAATTACCTTTCTAATTAAATATCAGCTTCACAAGCATCAATTGCATCTTTAAATGCTGTAGGAATATCAGATTTACCTTGGAATACTTGAGTTAATAAGTTACCAACTTGTGTACGAGCTGTTGATGAACCAACGAATGCTGGTGAAGTGTAATAATAACTTGTTTGTTGTAAACATAATTTAGCAGCTTGAGCAGTTACTCTTGCTTTTAAATCAGTTGATGAATCATCTGCTTTTGCTAAATGTTCTTTATATGTTTCATTGTCGTTAACTGAATTAATTACTGGAACATAACCAGATTGAATTCCCCATTCAGCTTGGAATTGAACATTAGTTGTGAAATATTTCATGAATAACCATGAAGCAATAATCTTTTGTGAATCACCATGATTGAAAATTGTTAATGATGGTCCTTGAGAAATAACTTTCTTTCTATTTTCATTTGCTTGAGGAATAGATGCAACTGCGACTTCGAATGGATATTCATCATCTACTTTTGAAGGAACTTGATATGAAGCACCAGCTGATGAACCTACACACATAAAGCAACGTTGTGATGTTGTTGATGTGAATAAGCCAGATGTATAAGATCCATAAATTTCTTGTGTTGTACAATAACCTTTGTCAAAGAATTTTTCTTTGAAATCTTTAACAAATTGTTGATTTTCAGCAGTGTTGAATTGGAAATGTGAACCAGTTGCAGATGTATATGGTGTGCCTAATTGTTCACACATTGTAATAAACCAGTTAGATGATGAGTCATAACCAAATGGTGTTGAATCTGGATATGCAGTTTTTAAAGCTTTACATACATATTCTAATGAAGTTTTATCGTCATCACCTGTTGAGAACCAGTGAGTAGGAACTGATAAATTTAATTTATCAAATTCAGTTTTATTGTAATACATAATTTCTGTTGATTTTGAGAATGGTAATGTATACATTAAACTATCACCGAATGAACTACCTTCATTTAAGAAAGAAGTAACATAATCTTCATATTGTTCTACAGTTAAACCTAATTCATCATCTTCCATTAAGTTATCTAATGTAACAACGGCTCTAGTTTTATTATATAAAGCAACATGGTCAGGATAGCAATAAGCAATATCTGGTCCACCTTTTGAAGATAATTCAGTTGTAATTTGGTTTTTAACATCATCGTATCCACCTACTGCTGTATGTTCAACTGTGATGTTTGGATAAGCTTCTTCAAATTTATCAATATACGCATCCATTGTAGTTTTTAAAGCTGTACCTTGTGTTGAATAGAATGTAATTGTGACGTTTTTTGTTTCATCAAATCCTTCTTCAGGAATTTGCCAAGCAGCTTCATAATTATTTCTACTTGATGTAGATGAACTTGAATTTGAACTTGAACTTGAATTTGAATTTGAAGATTCTGATGAAGGAGCTTGAGAAGAGACACCACCACCACAAGCAACTGTTGATGCTGTTAATAATAAAGCAGCACCCATGACTAATAATTTGTTTGTTTTCATTTTTTCTTTTCCCCTTTTTTTAATTTAAAAATTTTAATAAAAACTTAACCCTTAATACCACTACGTGATACGCCTTTCATAATATACTTACGAAGACAAATAAATACGATAAATAATGGAATAGATACTAATACGACTGCAGCCATTTGAGCTGGGTAGTCGACCTTAGTGTTAGTTGAATCGGTATAGAAACCTGTTCCTCTAAGACCATTAGTAATTAATTTATGTGTATCGTCAGAAGTGACTAATCGAGGCCAAATGTAGGAGTTCCAAGCACCCATCATCTTTAAAATAGTAATTGAGATTAAAGAAGGTAATGCGAGAGGAACCATAACTTTAATTAAATATTCAAAGTCTGATTTACCATCAACTTTTGCTGCAAGATATAATTCATTAGGAATTTGCTTGAAGTTTTGTCTTAATAAATAGATATAGAAAACTGAGACTAAGAATGGAACAATTAAAGCTGCGAATGTATTCTTCCAATTGAGAACGTTAACAACTGTAGAATAGTTTGTAATTGTGAATAATTCACCAGGAATCATCATTGTTGCAAGTAAGAATGCAAACATTGAATCTCTTCCTTTGAATTCAAGTCTTGCAAATGCGAATGCAGATAAGACTGTGATAACTAATGATAATAGTGTTGAAACAATACCAACATATACTGTATTTAAGAATAATGTTCCTAAATTTGCGGCAGAATATGCATTTGCATAGTTTTCCCATTTAATAGTATGAGGCCAGAATGAAGGATTTGACCATTCAAATTCTTGCCATGTCTTTAATGATGAAATAATCATCCAATAGAATGGGAAAATAACAATAATCGCTAAAGCAATTAAGAATGCATAAGTGAATATACCAACAATGATTTTTGTAATCTTTGCATTGCGTTCAACTTTCTTTGCATCATATGTTGCTGCATTTTTCTTTAAAGCTTCAGCAAGTGAGTTATTCGCATTTGTTAATGCACTATATTCTTGATTTGAAGGAGTTTCAATTTCTTCTACTTCAGAATTATTTTCTTTTTCTTCCATATAATTAACTCCTTTCTAATAATGAACTTTCTTATTACTGACATATAAGTTAATTGCAGTAACAACTAAGATAATACCAAATAAGATTAATGAAGCTGCGGATGCTGTACCATAACTATTAGATGAAATTGCTTTATAAACATAACCAACAATAGTCATTAATGATCCATCACCTGCAGGACCCATATCTTCACCAAAGACACCGACGATAGATGAATATTCTTTAAATCCACCGATAAAGCCTGTAATAACAACATAAGCAATCATTGGAGATAATAATGGAACTGTAATTCTCCAGAATACTCTCCATCTTGAAGCACCATCAATTTTTGCTGCTTCATAATATTGTTTACTAACACCTTGTAATCCACCAAGTAAGATAAGAATTTTAAATGGTAATGCATTCCATACGATGTAAATAACCATAACTGCGATATTAGCAGTATATGTACTTCCACCTGGGTTAGTAATACTTGTACCAGAGTTGATCCAGTTGACTGGGTTACCTCCAAAGAATTGAATAATATTATTAATAATACCCCATGATTGAGCGGTGTAACCCATTTGGACACCCGCGGAGTTTATATATTTATTATAAATTTCTAAAGTACCTGTGTAAGTCCCTACTTCAACTTGTGATAAGCCAACGATATTGAACATCATTGCGAATACCATACCGATAGCAATTGAGTTTGTAACATAAGGTAAGAAATAAATTGTTTGTAAAACCTTACCTAAACGATTAATTGAATTTAAGCAAACTGCAACAAGTAACGCTAAGAAGCAAGATAATGGAACAGTTAGCACACATAATAAGATTGTATTTTTTAAACATGTTAAGAAATCTTTATACAAGACAACTTTAGAGAAGTTTGATACGCCGAATGCATATTTTTCTCCACCGATATCACCTAAAGGTTGATAACCTTCTAGGAAAGAAATTCTAACAGTATTGATGATAGGATATACTGTAAATACCGCTAATAGAATTAAAGCAGGTAATAAGTAAATCCAAGCTTTCCAATTTTGTTTTGAATCTACCATAATTTACCCCTTATTTATTCTTTTTTGCCATTTTTGCAGCAATCTTATCTTTTAAAGTCATCTTCTTTGAGGTTTCTTCAGTTGTAACTTCTTCAGAAGTTTCTTCAACTTCGACTTCTTCTACTACAGCAGGTTTTACTACTGGAGTTTCGCCATTTGAATAAATTCTTTCTTCTGATTCTCTATTGAATAAGAATACCTTATGAGGTTTTAATGTGAAATGAACATATCCTTCTTCATCTGGAGTAACAACTGTTGTTGCATCAATAATGCTTCTTACAATTGCTGCTTCACTTCCTGGATGAGTGGAAACAATTGAACTATCTCTACCCATGACTTCAACAGATTTAATCTTTGATTTAAATGGTCCTTTTGGATCTAGAACAAATCCTTCAGGTCTAATACCCATATAAATTTCTTGATCTGGTGCGTCTTTTTCAAATACTGGAGTATCATCACCATCTAAGTAAACTTTTCCATCTTTTAATACACCTTTAAATACGTTGATTGGAGGTGTACCTAAGAATTTAGCAACGAATAAGTTAACTGGTGAATCATAAACTGTTTGAGGTACATCAACTTGTTGAATAACACCTTTTTTCATAACAACGATTAAGTCTGAAATACTCATAGCTTCTTCTTGGTCGTGAGTAACGAATACTGTTGTAACGTTTGTATCACGTTGAATTCTTCTAATTTCTTCACGAGTTTGAAGTCTTAATCTAGCGTCAAGGTTTGATAAAGGTTCATCAAGTAATAAGACGTTTGGATTTTTAACAATCGCTCTAGCAATAGCGACACGTTGTTGTTGACCACCTGATAATTCAGAAGGTTTTCTTTCAAGTAAATCATCAATTTGAACAAGTCTAGCTGCTTCAACAACTCTGTTCATAATTTCTGTTTTTGACATCTTTTGATTTTGTAAAGGGAACATAATGTTTTGCTTTACTGTCATGTGTGGATATAAAGCATAGTTTTGGAAAACTAAACCTACACCACGTTTTTCTGGTGGAAGATTTGTTACATCTTCTTCACCGAAATAGATGTGACCTGAACTTGGTTTTTGTAAACCACTCAACATATAAAGTGTTGTTGATTTACCACAACCAGAAGGACCAAGTAAGCCAATTAATTTGCCATCTGGAATTTCGTAGTTGAAATCATTGACAGCGATAACTTCTGAGCCGTCTTTCTTTCTACTTGGAAATATTTTTGTTAAATGTTCAATTCTAACTTTCATTTTAACTTCTCCCTATTATTTTGAATTGTATGTATATAAAGTTTTGTAACTAACGTTTTTAGTAAGCGTTCCATATGCTGTTAATGTTTTTCCAACGAATACTTGAAGTTTATCATTAGTAATAGTTGATGAATCACCATTTAAAACATCATATTGAGAATCAGTAACTTTTGTTGTATCAATTTTAGCGTTGTAGATTTCAAATAGTTTCTTTTCATCTTCGACACCATCTGTTTCTAATCTAACAATCAATGATACTTTATTACTTGAATCAACAAGTCTTGAGACTGATTTAACAACTCCTTTTACTGTATAGTACTCAGTAGTTGTTTCCCCGTAATTTAATCCTTCCCATGTTGCTTTAATATCAACATCGCTTGTAGATTTAGCGCCTTCTACTTCTTGATCAACTCCAACAACATATGTTGTTCCTTTTGGAGTTTCCATTCTTCCATAATAGCCATCAAGTATTGAATAGCTAACAAATGTATTATTTGAATCTGTAATGATTGTATATAATAAATCCGCTGTTGTTAAAGTATAGTTTTGATAGATATCATTTTCTAATTCTTCATAAGCATTTCCGCTTGATTTTAATTTGTTAATAAAATCCAAAACATCTTTTTGTTGACCATAATATTCAACCTTGAATTGTTCATTCTTGTCATTATATCCTTCCATAGAGATAAGTGGGATAGTAATTGTTTTATTACTAAACTTACTGGATGGATCTTTAATAATTTCAAGATCACAGTTAACTCTTCTAATGTCTAATGAAGAAACTTTAAATTCATCACTTAGTTTTTCATTAACAATTTCAGTTAATTTTGATTCTAATTTCTTTTCAGTGTTTTTCGCTTGTACTGTTTGAGGAATACCTTCGCACATTGCCCATACAACCCCGACAATTGCGATTCCTCCGATTATTATAGCGCCCAAAACTCTTTCTTGCATAATTTCCCCTTTCACCATAATAGCGAAATATATATTATTTGCTATCTATAATTATAATAATTATAATTAACTATTTCAATATATTATTTTTTTAGCCTTGTCTTCTTTTACAGCATCTTTACATTTTGCTGCATTTAAATCTTCAATATTTTTGTAATAGACTTGGCAATTATTATCAACAGGTTTCATTTTACCAATGTAATCTGATAATAATCTTTGATCTTTGCTTAAGAATAACATCAGTATATTGATAATTGGTACACCTAGAACAAATACACATCCTATGACAACCAAACCTGTTTGATATATTATTAATAAAACTCCCGTATAAGGTATAACTGTATTAACTATTATTTTTCCAAATAAGAATTTAACAGTCAGATTCTTCATTGATATATCTAAATCATCTTCATTGACATATCCTATACCAAATAAGTATTTGCCAAGCGACCTACCGTGTTTAAAAAATATTGGCATAATATATTCATATATCAATAAACTTACTAATAATGCGCTGGAAGTGATAATTATTGGTCCTAGATTCATCTTGTAATAATTATCTTTAAATGTTTGATCACTAGTTAGAGCTTTAATTCTTGCATTAGCTTCATCTTGGGTTAAAGACTTATCTTCTGTACAAATGATATACGTCTTTCCATTGTAAGTAATGTTTCCATCATCACTAGGGATATAAACTCCATAATCAATTTGCGCTTGATATACGGCATTATAATATTTATCATAGTTATAAATTTTACTAACCAAAAAAGCAATTCCCGTCGCTAAAACAATCACCAAGATTGCATCGATTACCATCGCGGCAAATCGCTTAACCATTGGCGGTCTTTTAGGAACATATATGGAATTGTAATTAACGTTTTTATTATTAGTATGCGAATCCATGATTAATCCTTATTCTCTTTATCATTGCTTTCTTTATTATCAGTGTTAATATTTGGTGTTTCCCCTACACCTTCATTATATGAATTTTGGTTATAACTTGTAAAGTTTTCTTTTGTTTCGTCACTTTTTTCTTCTTTTAATCCATCATCAAAAACGATGGTGATATCATCACTAGGATTATCATTTTTCATTTCTGCATATGAATTGCAAACAACTAATGTACCTGCAATCATATCGTGAACTGTTTGACGTTTTGGTGAGAAAATCATTACACCAATTTGAATTAAAATAGAAATTCCAAATGTGAATATACCGAAAACTACGCATAATAAAGCAAAGAAGACAAATCTAATAAATAATTTAAATTTAGATGCATTCGCGCCTGTTTTTGCATCAACAATACGCATTTGTAATACTTTCTTACCAACCGTTGTTCCATCTTTAAAAATCATTGGGAATAATAAGAATGTAATTAATGTTGCAGGTATTGCACTTATAATATAAATAAGTCTAATATATGAATTTAATTTTGTGGATAATTGATTGATTTTTGTATCTTTTGATAAGAAATCTTCTGCAGCAGAAGTTAAACATGTTTTAAAATAAGAAGTAATATTTGCTTCAATTGATCCATCACTATCAGTCGCATGAGTATAAGTATCATTTGCTGCATCATAAATAAAATATGGTGTTTCTAATCCATTGCCATCACCATCGACATAGATATCAGATTTAACTCTATATAATTCTAAGAAAGACTCAGATGTATATTTTGTTTTTAATTCATCAGAATCAGTTAAATTATTTGAAGAAATATGTTCATAGAAATATTTTAAATTATTTTCATAATCACTAGCTTGATATGATAAAGTTCCATTTTCTGTATAATAAGTAAATAACTTAGTATCTGTTAATCTAGTATTATAATCATTTAATAATGTAGGATAATCAGTTGTAGCATTAATAATTGGAGTCATTACAAAAGAAACTGTTATAAAAAACAAAGAAATAAAAATTATAAAATCAAGAATCATTGAACACAATCTTCTAAAGATGCTTACTCTTTTTAGATTTACACTTTGTTTCATGTTCTTTTCCTCCATAGTTAAGTGATATTATTATCTCATAGAGATAAACATATTGCAACATCGAAAAAATAAATATTTGGTTAAAAATTGCATATAAAATATATATTTTAAACTTTAAATGAAATATAAAAATATAAATTAAAGCACAAAAAAACCTGGTTATGAACCAGGCATAATTTCAAGATGGTGCGCCTCCGGAGACTCGAACTCCGGGCCCACTGATTAAGAGTCAGTTGCTCTACCAACTGAGCTAGAGGCGCATTGCTTATGTATAATATAATAAATTGATAAATATTTCAAGAATTTAATTAAAGATTTTGCATTTTGGAAGCAAAAAGCAAGCCATTGGCTTGCTTATTTGTTTTCCGCTAAAACAGATTTAATTTTTTGAATAATAATGTCTGTTGCGACATTATGTTCATAATCGTTAGGAATAATAACATCTGCATATCTCTTTGTTGGTGAAACAAATAAATGATGCATTGGTTTAACTGTTGTTAAATATTGATTGATAATATTTTCAAAAGATCTACCTCTTTCGACCATATCTCTTTGGATACGTCTAATAAGTCTTAAATCCATATCGCATTCAACATAGATTTTAATATCGGCTAAATCTCTAATTCTTGCGTCTTCTAAAATTAAAATACCATCAAGAAGAATAACTTTTGCAGGATCAATTTTCTCTGTCTTTGAACTTCTTGTTTGTTCTACAAAGTCATAGATAGGTTTATCAATAGATTGGCCATTAATAAGCATTTGTAAGTGTTTGACTAATAAATCATTTTCTAATGAAGATGGATGATCATAATTGGTCTTTCTTCTTTCTTCACGTGATAAATGAGATTGGTCTTTATAGTAATCATCGTGTTTAATAACTACTACATCTTCATCAATGAAAGCGTGTTTGATTTCTTCAATAACTGTGGTTTTTCCGCTGGCAGATCCACCTGCAACTGCGATAATAATAGGTTTACTCATAAAATAAATCTCCCCGTTAGTTATTATATATGCTATGAATAATAAATACATTAAAAATATTAAGTTTTACATAAAACAAAAAGAAGGGCACAAACCCTTCTTAAAATGTTAATTAAATTATTTAACAAAAGAGACAATGCACATAGGAGCGTTATCGCCACGTCTATTTGCAATTTTTAAAACTCTTGTATAACCGCCGTTACGATCTTTATAAGATGGTGCGATTTCTTCAAATAATTTCTTTAAAGCTGTAACGTGATTTGCTTCATCAGCCCAAACATCACGAATTTTAGCTGCTGCAAGTCTTCTTGAGTTTAAGCTACCTTCTTTACCGTAAGTAACTAATCTATCAGCATATGCTTTTAAATCACGTGCTGTTGCAGCTGTACAAGTAACACTACCTTTGACAATTAAGTCTGTAGCAAGTGTTCTTAACATTGATTCATATTTGCTTTTAGTATAAGCAGCTTTACATCTTACGCCGCCTTTACCATGAACATTTTTACGTCCTTGAGTTTTCATGAGTTAACCTCTACCTCCCTATTCGTATTCTCTGAAGCCAAGACCAAGTGATTGTAATTTTTCTTTAACTTCTTTGAGTGATTTTTTACCAAGATTTCTGATTTTCATCATATCTTCTTCTGTCTTTTGTGTTAATTCCATAACTGTAGCAATATTTGCTCTCTTTAAGCAGTTTTGGGAACGTTGAGATAAGACTAAATCATCAATTGGCATATCTTGATATTGATTCTTTGGTTCTTCTTTTGCTTCAGCAAGTACATCTTCAGAAGTTGCAATTTCACTTAAGTTGACGAATAAATCAAAGTGTGAGACTAAGATTTTTGCTGCTAATGCAATAGCGTCATGTGGTAACATAGAACCATTTGTTTGAATATTAATTGTGAGCTTGTCATAATTGTTGTCATGACCAACTCTTGTTTGTTCTACTTCGTAAGAACATTTAATGATTGGAGAATAATTTGAATCAGTTGGAATAACACCGATTGGGAAATCAGCATTTAATTTTTTATTTCCTTCTGATGTAACATAACCTCTGCCATTTCTGACAAAGATTGTCATGCAAAGTTTTCCACCTTCTTGAACATGAGCTAAGACTAAGTCTTTGTTAATGATTTCAACGCCTGTTGGGCAGTGGATATCTTCTGCAGTAACTTCTTTAGCTTCGTCGACATATAAAGTTAATTTATATGATTGTTCACTATCATCAGCAATCTTTAAAACTAAGTTCTTAAGAGCTAATACGATAGAAGTAACATCTTCTTCGACGCCTTCTAAAGAGGAGAATTCGTGACGTGCGCCTTCAACTTCAATTGCATAAACACTTGCACCAGGTAAAGATGAAAGAAGAACTCTTCTTAATGCGTTACCTAATGTTAAACCGAAGCCTCTTTCTAAAGGTTCGATTACAAAGTGACCTTCAAAATTGTTAGTATTGTAAGTTGCAATTTTAAATTCTGGTTTTTCAAATTTTTTCATAGCGTTCCTCCCGATTATTCAAATTTGATTGTTAGTATATTCACGAACTAACCACGTGGACGCTTTGGTGGGCGGCAACCATTATGAGGAATTGGAGTTGTATCAGTAATGGTTTGAATTTGTAAACCTGCTGCTTGAAGTGATCTTAATGCAGATTCTCTACCTGGGCCTGGACCTTTGACTTCAACGTCAATTGTCTTTAAGCCTTGGTCTAATGCAACTTTTGCGCAAGCTTCTGCTGCTAATTGTGCTGCAAATGGTGTTGATTTTTTAGCACCTTTGAAACCTAATGCACCAGCGCTTGACCATGCTACTGCGTTACCTGCTTCATCAGTAATTGTAACGATTGTGTTGTTGAATGTTGAGTGAATGTGAGCGACACCTTTTGTATAAGCTCTTTTAATTTTCTTTTTACGAGCTGTTGGTTTTTTAGTATTTGCCATTTTTATTCCCTCCTATTACTTAGTTGCTACTTTCTTATTAGCAATAGTCTTTCTTGGGCCTTTACATGTACGAGCGTTGTTCTTTGTAGTTTGGCCACGGCATGGTAAACCACGTCTATGTCTAATACCACGGTAACAACCGATTTCTTGTAATCTCTTAATGTTTAAAGCTACTTCTCTACGAAGATCACCTTCTGTTTTGACTTTGCTTAATTCATTTCTAATAGCAGTCATTTGTTCTTCTGTTAAATCTTTAACTCTAATTGTTGCGTCAACATTAGCATCAGCGCAAGCTTTCTTTGCTGTGTTAATACCAACACCATAAATATAAGTTAATGAATATGCGACTTGTTTGTCGTTTGGAATATCTACACCTAAAATACGTGCCATATTTCTAAATTCCTCCTAAAATTAACCTTGTCTTTGCTTGTGCTTTGGGTTGATACAGATGACCATGACACGGCCTTTTCTTCTGATAACCTTGCACTTGTCGCAAATTGGTTTTACTGAAGGTCTAACTTTCATAAATTTTTCCTCCTAAATAACTAGTTTTATGTTCTAGCCGATACCTATTTGTATCTAAATGTTATTCTTCCACGTGTTAAATCATATGGTGAAATTTCTACTGTAACTCTATCACCTGGTAAGATGCGAATGTAATTCATACGGATTTTACCAGAAACGTGGGCGAGAATTACCACACCATTTTCTAGTCTGACATTAAACATTGCGTTTGGTAATGTTTCGACTACGACAGCTTCGACTTCTATGACGTCAGTTTTTGCCATTCTTTAAATTTCTCCTTCTTCATGCTTTGTAAGGATTTCATATCCATCCTTAGTAATAACGATTGAATTCTCATAGTGAGCAGCGAGTTTATGATCAACTGTAACTGCAGTCCAACCATCTTTCAATACGCGAGTTTCCTTGCGTCCTTGTAAGACAATAGGCTCGACAGCGATTGTCATACCTTCGCGAAGAACCATACCTGTGTTTGGTAATCCATAATTTGGAATAGTAGGATCTTCATGCATGTCACGACCTAAACCATGACCTGTATAATCGTGAGTAACACTGAAACCATTTGCTTCAGCATGAGCTTGAATCGCGTGAGATATATCTCCAACTCTCGCTCCTGGTTTTACAACCTTCATTGCTTCAAAGAAGCATTCTTTTGTTACTTCAACTAATTTTTGAGCCATTGGAGAAACTTCTCCAACCATATAGGTTCTACATGCGTCAGCCATATAACCTTGGTATTGAACAACAATATCAAGTGAAATTATATCGCCGGATTTTAATTTTACGGATGATGGAATGCCATGTACGACTACATCATTAATAGATGCGCATATTGCTGCAGGATAACCATAATAGCCTTTTTCTGCAGGAATAGCCCCGGCATCACGAATCACCTTTTCCGCGACCTCGGAAAGGTGTTTCGTTGTAGTACCAGGAATACATAATGGTTCCAAAACATCAAATACTGTAGCTAAGATATCTCCAGCTTTTTTCATAAGTGTGATTTCTCTACTAGATTTGATTGTAACCATAAATTATTTTACCTCATCAAGTAATTTGCGAATGTCATTAAAGACTTCATCGATGCTTTTAAGACCATCGACACTTCTATTTAAACCCTTTTTGTCATAAAATTCAACTAAAGGTTTTGTTTGATGTTCATAAGCATCTAATCTGACGTTTAAAGACTCGATTGTATCATCTTTTCTTTGGATTAAAGTAGATCCGCAACTATCACATGTATTTTCAACCTTTGGAAGTTTGAAAGCTAAGTGATATGAGTTGCCACATTTTGGACATACTCTTCTTCCGGAAATTCTTTTTACAAGTTCATCTTTATCAGCTTCAATAGTAATAACTAATTCAACTGGACGAGAGATTTCTTTTGATAAAGTTTCTAAAGCCTCAGCTTGTGGAATAGTTCTTGGGAAGCCATCAAGTAAATAACCGTTTTTGCAATCATCTCTTGATAATCTTTCTTTAACTAATCCAATTGTAACTTCATCAGGAACAAGTAAGCCCTTGTTCATATATTCTTGAGCTTCAAGTCCTAATTTAGTTTGATTCTTAATTGCTTCTCTAAACATATCACCTGTGGAAATATGTGGAATATTGCAATAACTAAGAATCTTTTCTGATTGTGTGCCTTTACCAGCGCCTGGTGGCCCCATTAAAATAATATTCATAAGTCCTCCTGTTGCTAGTTAGCAACTGCACTTGCGTGCGTATCTGCAGCGATAAGACCTTCAATTTGTTTGTATGTTTCAAGTGCAACACCAACGATGATGATCATACCGGTTCCTCCCAATGCAAGAGATGAAGGAACTAATTCGCATAGAGTTAAGATAATTGGAGTAGCAGCGATAATAGTTAACGCTGTTGCACCTAAGAAAGTAACTCTATTCAAAACTTTTTTGACATAGCGGTGAGTTTCATTACCAGGTCTAACACCTGGGATATAAGAACCAGACTTTTGGAAGTCTTCCGCTAATTGTTCTGGATTAATAGTTAAGTTGGAATAGAAGAAGCTAAATACAAATATTAATATTACATAAATGATTAAGCCCCAAGGCATATACCAAACTTTACCATTGAACCAACGCATTTCAGTTAATGCTGAAGATGTAAAGATCTTTAAGACATTAACAATTGTGTCGTTTGATGAATAATCTTCAACAATAAATGAGATAACAACAGCAGGAGCCATCATGATTGACGAAGCAAAGATGACAGGAATAACTCCAGCTGAATTAATCTTAATTGGTAAGAAAGATGTATTGTTTACCTTAGCATTTAATGCTCCACCTGTTCCAGAATGTTGAACAGGAATCTTTCTTATCGATTTTTCAATGAATGTAACAAAGATAACGATTGCGACTAATGTAATTAAGTATAAACCTAATTTTAATGCACCAGTAACAACTCTAGATCTTTCAGTTACTAATTCACTGGTAAAGAAATAAGAAATTGCTGAGTAGATTTGAGTTGGAAGGCTAGCGACGATACCTGCAAAGATAATCATAGAAACACCGTTTCCGACACCTTTTTCAGTAATTTGGTCAGCCATCCACATGACTAGCATTGAACCAGCCATTAGATAAAGAATAATTTTTGCATAAACCCAGAAAGTCAATGTTTCTGTGAAAGTAATTGCATCTGAGTTATGCATTGTTACGATAATTCCGTAAGCTTGGACTGCTCCAAGAACGAGAGTTAAGTAACGAGTTGCCATTTCGATTTTCTTTCTACCTGATTGACCTTGCTTTGAAAGCTCGGTTAAAGCAGGGAGAACATCCTTAGATAATAATTCAATAATGATACTTGCTGTAATATAAGGAGAGACGCCAAGAGCGAAAACTGAGAAGTTTTGTAAAGCGCCACCGCCTAATAAGTTCATTAAGCTAAGAACATCAGTATCACCGATGCTTTGGCTTAATGTAACTCCAGGAACTGTAATATTTGAACCAATTCTGAATACTAAGAAGATCATTAATGTGAAGAGAATTCTCTCTCTAACATCTTTGTTTTTAAAGATGGCAACGAACTTCTTCATACTAGAAAACCTCTACAGATCCACCAGCGTTTTCGATTGCAGTTTTAGCGGAACCAGATACTTTGTTAACTTTAACCTTTAAGTTTTTAGCTGTTAATTCACCTTCGCCTAATACTTTTACTAAGCATGCATTTGATGGAACTAATCCCTTTTCGATTAATAATTCAACAGTAACGTTTGTACCGTCTTCAAACTTGTTTAAATCACGAATATTGACAATTGAATATTCGATTCTTGAGTGATTTGTAAATCCTCTTTTTGGTAATCTTCTGTAAATTGGGTTTTGACCACCTTCGAAGCCTGGACGTACTCCGCCGCCACTTCTTGATTTTTGACCCTTGTTACCAGATCCACCGTTTTTGCCAGAACCTGAACCTAAGCCACGGCAAATTCTCTTTCTTGAAGATCTTGAACCTTCGTTATATTTTAATTCGTTAAGATTCATATTGCCTCCTTATTTACGAAGTGCAGCGATTTGTGCACTTGTATGTACTTTGCTTAAGCCATCGACTGTTGCTCTGATACAGTTAATTGAAGTTCTTGAACCATAAACTTTTGAGTAAATGTTCTTGATACCTGCTAATTCTAAGATAGCTCTAACTGGACCACCAGCGATAATTCCAGTACCTTCTGGTGCAGGTTTTAAATAAACTTTTGTTGCACCAAATTCGCCTGTGATTTCGTGTGAAATTGTATTGTTTTTAACAATTGAAACACGATACATATTTTTCTTTGCTGCTTCTAATGCTTTCTTGATTGCATCTGGTACTTCAGCAGCTTTACCTGTTCCATAACCGAATCTGCCTTTACCGTCACCGATAACAACTAAAGCAGCAAAACGCATACGTCTACCACCTTTTACAGTTTTGGAAATTCTGTTGATAGAAACAACTCTTTCTTCATATTGTTTTTCGAAAGATCTGTTGTCTTTACCATCTTTTTTGAATGGCTTTTTGCCATCTTTTCTAGGACCTCTTTGAGGTCTGTCACCTCTAGGAGCTCTAGATGGTCTTGCTTCAGTTTTTGCTTCAGCTTTTTCAGTAACTACTGTTTCTAATTCTTCTGCCATAACTTCCTCCTAGAATTTTAAGCCAGCTTCTCTAGCTGCTTCTGCGACTGCTTGGACACGTCCATGATAGACATAACCAGAACGATCGAAGACGATTGTTGAAATGCCTTTAGCTAATGCTAATTTAGCAATTTCAGTACCGACTTTTGTAGCTGCTTCGATATTGCCACCATTTTCAATTTTTAAACTTTCAGTTGAGCATGCAACTAAAGTTACGCCATTGACATCGTCAATGATTTGTGCAGACATGTTCTTGTTTGAACGAAATACGCTCAATCTTGGGCATTCTGGTGTACCGCTGATTTTTGCACGTACACGAGCATGACGTCTAACACGGCTAATATTTTTTGATTCCTTGTTAATCATATCCTAAATCCTTCCTTGAGCACTATTTCTTACCAGCACGTTTACCTTCCTTACGGATGATAAATTCGCCAGCATACTTAATACCTTTACCTTTGTATGGTTCTGGTTCACGGACAGCTCTAATTCTTGCTGCTGTTTGTCCGACTTTTTGAGCATCAATACCTGAAACTGTGATGTTTGTTGCATCTGGTGCTGTAATTGTAACACCTTCTTCAGGAGTGATGACTACTTCGTGAGAATAGCCCATATTTAATACTAAATTTGAGCCTCTCATTTGGCATCTATAACCGATACCAACGATTTCTAATTTTTTTGTGAATCCTTCACTTACACCAACGACCATTGAGTTAATTAAAGCTCTTGTTGTTCCGTGTAAAGCACGATTTTGGATTTCATCGTTTGGACGTGTACAAACAATTTCATTATTTTCTAATGTAATTGTAATTGATGGAGCGAAGTCTTTTGCTAAAGTACCTTTTGGTCCTTTAACTTCAACGTGGCTACCATTGATTGTAGCTGTAACACCTGCAGGAAGGATTACTGGTTTCTTACCAATTCTTGACATATTCTATCTATCCTCCTACTACCAAACGTAAGCGACTACTTCGCCACCGATGCCTAATTTTCTAGCTTTCTTGTCAGTCATAACACCTTGTGATGTTGAGATGATTGCAATACCTAAGCCATTTAAGACACGTGGAAGGTTGTCTGCTGAGACGTTAACTCTTAAACCTGGTTTTGAGATTTTCTTTAAACCAGAAATAACTTTAACACCGTTTTCTGAATATTTTAAAGTAATTGTTAATTCTTTAATTTTGTCTCCAGAAACTGCGAATTCATTAATGAATCCTTCTTCTTTTAAGATTTCAGCAATGTGTAACTTCATAGTTGAGAAAGGCATAGAAACTTTTTCTCTTTTTAAAGCGTTAGCATTACGAATTCTTGTAAGCATATCTGCTATTGGATCTGTCATCATATAACCTTTTCCTCCTTACTACCATGAAGATTTAGTCATACCTGGGATTTCACCTTTGTATGCTAAATTTCTTAAACAAATACGGCAAACGCCGAATTTTCTAATTACTGAATGTGGACGACCACAAATTTTACAACGTGAATATTCTCTTACCTTAAATTTTTGAGGACGAGATTGTTTAACTTTTAATGATTTTTTTGCCATACTTTCTTATCCCCTTTCTATTTATGGAATGGCATACCTAATGCTTCTAATAATGTGTATGCTTCTTTATCTGTATTAGCTGTTGTAACAATTACAATATCCATACCTCTGATCTTGCCGATTTTATCGAAATCAATTTCAGGGAAAATTAATTGTTCTTTAATACCTAATGTGTAGTTACCTCTGCCATCGAATGCATTTTTAGATACACCACGGAAGTCTCTAACTCTTGGTAAAGAAATAGAAACGAGTTTATCTAAGAATTCATACATTCTTTCGCCTCTTAAAGTTACTTTACAACCAATTGCTTGGCCTTCTCTTAACTTGAATGAAGCGATAGATTTTTTAGCTTTAGTAATTACTGGTTTTTGACCAGAGATGATTGTTAAATCTCTTACTGCGTCATCTAATAATTTGGAGTTGCTAGTTGCATCACCAACACCTAAATTGATAACAATTTTAGATACTGCTGGTACTTGCATAACTGAATCATAATGATATGTATCCATTAATTTAGCAACGACTTCTGACTTATATTTATCTTTTAAACGTGCCATTTTCAGTTACCTCCTATAATGCTTTGCCGGTTTTTTTGTTAACACGGACTTTTTTACCATCAACTACTTTGTAGCCAACTTTAACAACTTTCTTTGCTTTTTCATCATATAAAGCAACGTTAGATGCATCAACTGGAGCATACATTTCAATGATTTGACCTTCTGGATTTGATTGAGAAGGTTTTTGATGTTTTTTAACAGTGTGGACACCGTCAACAACAACTCTATTTAATTTTGGGAAAACTTTTTGAATTGTTCCGACTTTGCCTTTGTCTGCGCCTGCAATAATCTTAACTTTATCGCCTTTTTTTAACTTCATACTAGCGCTTCCTCCTATAAGACTTCTGGTGCTAAGGAAATAATTTTCATAAATCCTTCACCCTTATCACGTAATTCACGAGCTACTGGTCCGAAAACACGTGTGCCACGAGGTGTGCCATCATCATTAATTAAGACAACAGCGTTATCATCGAAGCTAACATTTGAACCATCTGGTCTTCTAACATTTTTTGCAGTTCTTACGATGACACCTTTAACGACATCACCTTTTTTGATCTTACCATTTGGGATTGCATCCTTTACTGCGCAAAGAACGATATCACCAACTGATGAAGATTTTCTTTTAGAACCGCCGTATAAACGGAAGACACGTACTGATCTTGCACCTGAGTTATCAGCGACAACTAAGTTTGTTTCTGTTTGAATCATACTCTATCCTCCTTATACTTATTTAACATCTTCTGCGTGAGAAACAACTTTAACTAATCTAAAGTGTTTTGTAGCAGATAATTTTCTTGTTTCCATGATTTGAACTGTATCACCTAATTGGCATACATTTTCTTCATCATGTGCGTAATATTTTTTACGGTATTTAACTCTCTTACCGTATTTAGCATCTTTTTTATGAGTTTCAACTAAAACGGTAATTGTTTTATCACATTTATTAGCGACTACAACGCCTTGAATAACTCTACGAGTATTTCTTTCTTCCATGCTTTAGTCCTCCTCTTATTCAATGCCAAGTTCGCGTTCTTTTAATACTGTATAAATACGAGCAATAGTTTTACGAACTTCTGTGATTTTTTTGCCATTTTCTAATTGGCCTGTTGCGTGTTGGAAACGTAATTGTAATAATTCTTGTTTTAATTCATAGACTTTTGAATTTAATTCATCATTAGTCATTTCTTTAATTTCTGAAATTTTCATAATTATTTTGTTTCTCCTTTCGCAACGACTTTTGTTTTAAGTGGTAATTTGTAGCTAGCTAAACGTAATGCTTCTCTAGCTGTAGCTTCGTCGATTCCACCGATTTCGAACATAACTCTACCTGTTTTGACAACTGCAACCCATTGATCAAGTGAACCTTTACCAGAACCCATACGAACTTCTGCAGGTTTCTTTGTTTTTGCTAATTGTGGGAAGATTCTGATCCAGATTTGACCAGATCTTTTTGTGTATCTTGCTAAGACGATACGAGCAGCTTCAATTTGACGAGCTGTAATCCAGTTTCCGGAGACAGCTTGAAGTCCGAATTCACCAAATGATACTTCGTTACCTGCTTTAGATAAACCTTCGTATTTGATTGAATGTGGTCTTCTATATTTAACTCTTTTTGGTTGTAACATAGTTAACTATTCTCCTTTCTTTTCAACTGGTTTTTCAGCTTTTTGGAAATTTTTGCTTAAACCACGGCAGATCCAGACTTTGCAGCCTAATTTACCATAAGTTGTAGCAGCTTCTGCTAATGCGTAGTCAACGTCCATTCTTAATGTATGAAGTGAAACTACACCTTCTTTATATCCTTCAGCACGAGCAATATCTGCACCTGCTAAACGACCAGAGATTGAAGTTTTAACGCCTAATGCGCCAGCTTTCATAACTCTTTGAATTGCTTTCTTTTGAACATTTCTGAAAGATGCTCTTGCTTCAAGTTGAGCAGCCATGTCTTGAGCGACAATGTTTGCATCTAAACTTGGGTTTTTGATTTCGACTACTGATAATTTAACAGAGCCATTTGAAACCATTTTTGATACTTTTGTTTGTAATGCTTTAACGTTTGCACCATCTTGTCCAAGTACAACACCTGGGCGAGCTGTGAAGATAGAAACGATTGTATCGTGATCTTTCTTTCTTTCAATTTCAATGTGTGAAACTAATGCATCTTTTAATTCTTTTGAAAGATAAGTTCTGATTTTGTAGTCTTCGTTTAAGAAATCTGCGAAATCTTTTTTGTTTGCGAACCATCTAGAATTCCAATCACGGCTGATGCCGATTCTCATTCCAACTGGATTAACTTTTTGACCCATTTGATTCTTCCTCCTATCTTTCTGCAACCACTACAGTGATGTGGCTTGTTCTCTTGACGTATGTATCTGCAGAACCTTTAGCTCTTGGCATATATCTCTTTAGTCTTGGACCTTCATTTGCATAAATAGTCTTAACATAGAGTTTTGATTCATCCATCTTGTTATTGTTAACAGCATTTGCTGCTGCTGATTTGATTAATTTTGCGACAACTGGTGAGCTTGATTTGTTTAAGTTAGCTAAGATGCCTAATGCATCTGCAACTGACTTACCTCTAACTAAATCAATTACTAATTGTACTTTTCTAGGAGTGATACGGACTCCAGTTACTTTTGCTGTTGCTTCCATGTCTTACCTCCTACTTAGCTGCTCTATCTTCAGCGTTGTTACCGCTATGTCCTTTGAATGTTCTAGTTGGAGCAAATTCACCTAATTTGTGTCCAACCATATCTTCTGTAACATAGACAGTGATAAATTCATGACCATTATATACTGCGAAAGAATGTTCAATGAATGCTGGGAAAATTGTTGATCTTCTTGACCATGTTTTAATTAATTCTTTTTTGTGAGCCGCATTTAATGCTTCGACTTTCTTCATTAAGTGTTCGTCGCAGAATGGACCCTTCTTTAAACTACGTGCCATAATTCATTTACTCCTTTCCTATAATGCTTTACCGCCATTAGCTCTTCTTACAATTAATTTGCTTGAAGCTTTTTTGGACTTTCTTGTCTTAACGCCCATTGCACGTTTACCCCAAGGTGTTCTTGGTGCATCACGACCGACTGGACATTTACCTTCACCACCACCGTGTGGGTGATCGTTAGGGTTCATAACAGAACCTCTGACTGTTGGTCTTACGCCATACCATCTATTTTTACCAGCTTTACCAAAGTTGATTAAGTTCCAATCTTCATTACCGACTACACCGATTGTTGCGCGGCAAGCAGATAAAACTTTTCTAACTTCACCTGAAGCTAAACGTAATGTTGTATATTTACCTTCATTACCTAAAACTTGAGCAGATGTACCAGCAGCTCTACACATTTGGCCACCTTTTAATGGTTGAAGTTCAACATTGTGTACGAATGTACCTTCTGGGATATTTGCAAGAGGCATTGCATTACCTACTTTAATATCACATGCTTCGCCAGATTCAATTTTGTCTCCGACTTTTAAGCCTTGAGGTGCTAAGATATATCTCTTTTCACCATCAGCATAATTGATTAAGCAAATGTTTGCGTTTCTATTTGGATCATATTCGACTGTTGCGACTGTACCTACGATTCCATCTTTATTTCTCTTGAAATCAATAACACGGTATTTTCTTTTGTTACCACCGCCGATGTGACGGCATGTGATAGCACCAGTGTTATTACGTCCACCAGTTTTCTTAATAGAAACTAATAAACTTTTTTCAGGAGTAGCTGTTGTAATTTCGCTAAATGTTGATTGAGTCATAGCACGACGGCTTGGAGTCGTTGGTTTATAACTTTTAATTGGCATACTATTTATTTTCTCCTATATTCGGCCTTAGCCTTATTCATTAACTACATTAATTTGATCAGCAGCGTTAATTGTAACAACTGCTTTTTTGTAACCGCCGACTTTACCTTCGTAGCGGCCTACTCTCTTTGCCTTAGGGAGTACATTGATAATCTTTACATCGTCAACTTTGACTTGGAAGATTTCTTGAACTGCAATTTTAACTTGAGCTTTGTTAGCGTTTTTAGCAACTTTTAAAGTGATTTTGTGTTCTTCTTGTTGTTGCTTCATTGTTTTTTCAGTAACAATTGGAGCTAAGATAATATCAAAGCTATTGATTTGTGGAGCTGCGAATTTTTTTTCAGCAACTGCTTCTGTTTTCTTTGCCATTATTTAAGTCCTCCTTCTACTGATTCGATTGCATCTTTTGTGAAGATAACGCTATTTGTATTTAAGATGTCATAAACACTTAAATTGTTTGATTTAACAATAACAACGCCTGGGATATTTCTAACTGAAGCGATTAAGTTATCGTTTTCATCATTAATAACAATTAATGATTTTGCTTTTGCATTAACACTTGCTAATACTTTTGCACCTTCTTTTGTAGATGGTGCTTCGAAGTTGAATGAATCAACAACGATGATATCTTTGCTTGCAGCTTTGATTGATAAAGCTGACTTAAGTGCTAAAGCATGTTCTTTCTTGTTTTGAGCAAGTTTGAAGTTTTGGTTACCTCTTGGGCCAAATACAACTCCACCTTTTCTCCAAATTGGTGAACGTGAAGAACCAGCTCTTGCTCTACCTGTACCTTTTTGTCTCCATGGTTTTTTACCGCCACCAGAAACTTCAGAACGGTTTAATGTTTTAGCAGTAGCTTGTCTCATATTTGATTGATAAACTTGTACTGCATTGAACATAGCTTGGTTGTTTGCGTCAATTCCGAAGACGTCTACGCTAACTTTAACATTGCCTTTGTCTTCGCCTAATTGGTTAACAACTTTTAATGTAATGTTTTTTGTTGCCATACTTATTTATCCTCTCCGCTTTCATTAACTACTTCAGCAACTGCTGGTGTGTAATTAACTAATGGCTTAACTACTGGTTTTGTTCTTTGAACTTTTACTGCTGATTTGATTGTTACCATTGATTTCTTAGGGCCTGGGATTGCTCCTTTTACTAAGATTGCATTGTTAACTGAATCTACTGCAATAATTGTTAAATTTGAAATTGTTGCTTGTTTATTACCTGCATGTCCTGGCATTTTCTTACCTTTCATAACGCCACGGTTATAACGACCGTTTGTTGCGAAAGAACCTGAACCTCTGTGGTATCCTGAACCATGACCTTTAGGACCGATTGTGAAGTGCCATCTCTTGATTGCACCACTGAAGCCTTTACCTTTTGAAGTTCCAGTTACATCAACTACATCTCCTGCTTGGAAAATGTCACATTTGATTTCTGAACCAACTGCATAAGACATCATTTCGTCGCCTTTTAATTCAGCAATTTCGTATTTTGGTGAAACACCTGCTTTTTTGAAAATTCCTAATTCTGCTTTGTTGCAGCGATTTTCTTTTTTATCTTCGTATCCGACTTGGATTGCATTGTAGTCGTCTGTTTCAGTTGTCTTAACTTGTAATACAACGTTTGGTAATACTTCAACTACTGTGACAGGGTACATTGTGCCATCTTCAGCGAATACTTGAGTCATACCCATTTTTCTACCTAAAATTGATTTCATATTGGTCTCCTGTCTCCTTCCTACTTGAGTTCGATGTCAACACCTGCTGGAAGATCCATGTGTGTTAATGCATCGATTGTTTGTTTTGTTGGATTAACGATATCGATAATTCTTTTGTGAGTTCTAATTTCGAATTGTTCGCGAGCATCTTTGTATTTGTGAACTGCACGTAAGATTGTATAAACTTGTTTCTCTGTTGGTAGAGGAATAGGTCCTACAACTGTTGCTCCTGTTGATTTCGCTGCTGTGATGATCTTGTCAACTGAGATGTCTAAGACTTTGTGATCATAAGCTTGTAAGCGAATTCTGATTTTTTTGCTTTTTGCCATTTTTAATCTCCTTCTTGTCTAGATCGTTGTTAGACTTCCGCTTCATGTGAGTTACCTGAATTTCGAAGTTTCGTTGCGGCTGACAACGGCTGTCGGCGTTCAGCAATCTCCCACTTCAACGCGGTTAATCTTTTAAAGACTAGCCCCTAAATTCTACTCTAAGGCAATATATATGTCAACTATTTTTTTTAAATATTTTACGCAATTGGAAAATAATTATTTTTTGCGATACATAATATATTATATATATTATATATTTCAGTCTTTTTTTATCGTTTTATTGACAACATTTATTGGTGTTTCATAAATTTTATAAAAGAAAAAATGACCTACAATGAGTGTGATTTTGCCTCATTTTTGGTCATTTTATTAGTCTTTTGTATTAAATAATATGTGTTCGTAGATGTATTTTGTTGTCTCTTTACCTAATTTTTTAACAAATAAATCGGTAGAAACACCTCCATAAGTCAATAAATCATCCACATATTTTTGATTGTGAAGTCCTTTTTTACTTATTTCTACATCTTTAGAAGTTAAATATTCATCGATAATAAGGTTAATAAATCTATTAGTTTGTTCTTCTAATAACTTTAAATCTTCCTTACTATGTCCTAATTTTCTAATAGTAAATGGCAATAAATATTTATCCATTTCATTTGGTTTAGTTTCATAATTAGGTATATTTTTAATAGCTTCACTTCTAGATAAATACTCACCATAGTCTTTATTTGAATCTAGCAAAGTATCATATATTTCATATAAATAATATTTCTTACCCATCATATGCATTTTATCATATGAGAACAATGGTATATCTTTATTTGAGGAAGTAAAAACAACGGTGTTAAGTTTAATTAAGCCAAACATTCCTTTGCCATCTAAAATAGATAAATAAGTATGTTCATCTACTTTAAATTTTCTAAAATGAACTTTAATAGGTCCTACTTTGTAATTAGAGTTAGATTTTAAATCCACTTCTTCTAATTTAAGTTTATTAGAAAATAATTCCAATATTTTATTTATTTCCATCTTCTAATTCCTTTTGCTTTAGTCTTTTTAAATATCTTGCATATGAATAAATACATCCGCAGTATTGTTGAGCATAAAGATCATATTCTTTTCTAAGTTCACTAGCTCTTAGTTGGCCATTATTCTTTTTAAAATCAGAATAGAAATATTTGGTTTTATATTTACTAGATAATTCTTTTCCTATTTGGTTCATCACTTGTGAATTCTTTTGTCTTGAGATTGTCATAACTGTTGCGAAATAATCAAAGTCATGTTCATCTGCATAAGCATATGCTTGATCCATTCTAACTTTGTAACATCTTTGACATCTTTCTAATCCTTCATCTTGATCACCGTATTCATCAAGAATCTTATTATATGCTTTATTGTCATAAGGGAATTCAACTAGTTCAATATCAAAGTTATATTTCTCTTTTGATATCGCTATTACCTTCTTTAATTCATTCAATCTTCTAAAATATTCTTCTTCTGGATAGATATTAGAATTGGTATAGATAATTGTCGCTTTAGAAAAATACTTGCTTAAAAATTCGATTGGAAAGCATGCGCAAGGTCCGCAGCAAGCATGAAGAGCGATATTAGGTTTATGTTCACCAAATGATTTAATCTCTTCTAAAGATATATTGTAATAATTAATATAATTAGTCTTATCGATTGCCATAAATAAACATTGCATCTCCAAAGCTAAAGAAGCGATATTTTTCTTTTACTGCTTCATTATATGCTTTTAGGATAAATTCTCTTCCTGCAAGGGCACTTACTAGCATTATTAAAGTCGACTTTGGTAAATGGAAGTTAGTAATTAAAGCATCAATACCTTTAAATGTATATCCAGGATAAATAAAGATAGAAGTTTCTCCACGGCATTCTTTAAATTCACCATATTTTTGAATAACTGTTTCAACAGTTCTAGTGGAAGTAGTACCAATTGCAATAATTCTTCTTCCTTCTTTTTTTGCTTTATTTAATTCATCTGCAGTTTCTTTAGACATTTCATATACTTCTGAATGCATATGATGTTCTAAGATGTTATTTACCTTAACTGGTCTAAAAGTACCAAGTCCTACATGTAAAGTAACATCGACGACAATAACGCCTTTTGCTTTTAATTTTTCAAATAATTCTTCAGTGAAATGGAATCCAGCAGTAGGAGCTGCTGCACTACCTTCTATTTTTGCATAGACTGTTTGATAACGAGAATTATCTGCGCATTGAGCTTTAATATATGGAGGTAAAGGCATTTTACCTAATACATCTAATATTTCAAATAAGATACCATTGTAGATTAATTTTAATCTTCTAATACCTTCGTTTAATACTTCTTTACATTCCGCTTTTAATTCACCATTACCAAAAGAAATAATAGTTCCGACTTTAATAACATGGGCATTTCCACATAAACATTCCCAAGTATCTTCTCCTAAGTCTTTTAAAAGTAATACTTCAACATGAGCGTTAGTAACTTCTTTTACACCAAATAATCTAGCAGGAATAACTTTAGAATTATTTCTTACTAAAACATCCCCTTCATGAAGGTAGTTAATAATATCATAGAAATGATGATGTTCAATAGTTTGTTCACTCTTATTTAAAACCATTAAACGAGATTCATCTCTTACTTTTGCAGGGCTTTGAGCGATTAATTCTTCTGGTAATTCATAATCGTAATTTTCAATATCCATTAAATCTATTTCAGCCATATTAAAATCCTCTTTCATCACCGAATTTAGTTAAGAATTCTTTTTTGAATTCACTAAATCTATCTTCTTTAATCGCAACGCGTGCATCTTCCATCATGTGGATTAAGAATCTAACATTGTGGATCGATAATAAACGTTTACCAAATGATTCATCGCATACATATAAATGTCTTAAATAAGCTTTGGTATAATTTTTACAACAATAGCAATCGCATTCTTTGTCTAATGGAGTAAAGTCTTCTTTATATTTGCTATCTCTAATATTTACTCTACCTGTAGAAGTCATTAAAGCACCATGACGAGCGATTCTAGTAGGTAGAACGCAGTCAAACATATCAACACCTTTTTCAATACCATCAAGGATTTCATCAACTGATCCTACACCCATTAAATATCTAGGCTTATCATCTGGAAGATATTTAACCGCATAAGAAACCATTTTATACATGACATCTTTAGGTTCACCAATTGATGTTCCTCCAATTGAATAACCATCAAAATCCATTTTTACTAATTCTTCTGCACAGAACTTTCTTAAATCTTCAAATTCTCCACCTTGAACAATACCAAATAAAGCTTGGTCTTCTCTAGTGTGCGCGATTTGTCCTCTTTTAGCCCAGCGTAAAGTTCTTTCAACAGACTTTTTCATATAATCATGAGTGACAGGATAAGGGCAACATTCATCAAAGCTCATGGCAATATCCGCGCCTAATTTTTGTTCGATTTCAATTGATCTTTCAGGCGACATAAAAAGTTTAGAACCATTTAAATGGTTTTTAAAAGTAACCCCTTCTTCCGTGATTTGGCGATTATCAGATAAAGAGAAAACTTGGAATCCACCTGAATCTGTAAGCATTGGTCCATCATAGTTCATAAATTTATGAAGTCCACCTGCTTTTGCCACTATATCTTCACCTGGTCTTAAAGATAGATGATAAGTGTTTGATAAAATAACTCCTGCACCAAGAGATTTAACTTCTTCAGGAGATAATGTTTTAACAGTCGCTAAAGTACCAACAGGCATAAACATTGGTAATTCAACATCACCATGATTTGTATGTAAGATACCGTATCTTGCTTTTGAATTCTTATCTACGTGTTTAATTTCTAATTTAAATCCTTTCGCTCCCATATTGACCTCCTAAAATTGCTTATTCATTATACTTTAGTAATTTAATTTTTTAAACAATTATTCCTAATGTATGATCTATTTCATGTTGAATGATTTGACAAACAAATCCTTCAAATGTTTTTATTCTCTTTTTAAAATCTTCATCCAGATAAGAAACTTTAATCTTTTCATATCTTTTAGTTTCTATTTGTTTATTTCTACATAAACATCCTTCTTTAGTAACATATGGTAATCCAAATGTATTAATAATTTGAGGATTTACCATAATAAAAGGTTTTTCATCTATTAATATCACAATGATATTTTTTAATTCTCCAATCATGTTACCTGCCATACCTACACATCTAGATTTATTAGCCATCAAAGTATCTTTTAAATCTTGAATAATGTATTTATCTTCAATAGTTGCATCTATCGATTTTAAAGAAAGAAATTTATCATCTTTAATAATATTTTTAATCATTTTTATCACCTAGATTATTATAGCAAAAAAGAGGCATAAGCCTCTATAATTAATTATTTAAGAAACGTTTTAAGAATTCTTTAGTTCTTTCACTCTTAGGATTATTAAATACTTCATCAGAAGTGCCCATTTCTTCAATGACACCTTTATCCATAAAAACAACTTTAGTCGCGATTTCTTTTGCAAAAGCCATTTCGTGAGTAACAATAACCATGGTGATATGTTCTTTCGCGAGAGATTTAATAACATCTAAAACTTCTCCAACCATTTCAGGATCTAATGCTGAAGTTGGTTCATCAAATAAGATGACATCTGGATTCATACATAAGCTACGAGCGATCGCCACTCTTTGTTTTTGTCCACCAGATATTTGATTGACGCGGTAAGAAGCTCTATCTAGCATTCCAACTCTTTCAAGATTTGATAAAGCAATTTTTGTCGCTTCTTCTTTGCTTCTATGAAGAACTTTAGTTTGAGCCAAAATACAATTATCTAAAACACTATAATTGTTAAAAAGATTGAATTGTTGGAAAACCATCGACATTCTTTCTCTTATTTTGTTGATGTTAACATTTTTGTTGTTATTAATCTTTTCACCTTCAAAATAGATTTCTCCACCTGTAGGTACTTCAAGTAAATTTAAACATCTAAGTAAGGTAGATTTACCGCTGCCAGAACTACCAATAATACAAACAATTTCACCTTGTTCAATTGATAAATCAATGCCTTTTAATACTTGTAAAGAACCAAATTGTTTTTGTAAATTAACAATATCAATAACTGCCATACTAATTTACCTCCACGATTGGTCTTTCTTTTTTAAATGGATTTAAACTTACTTTCTTTCCATCTAATTTAGCATTGATAAGTCGTACAATAAATGTTGCGATTAAAGTTAAGACTAAATAAATAACTGCAATGATGATATAGCCTTCAACTTTGAAATAGTTTCTATTAGTTGCGATACTAACAGATGCATATAATTCAGTTAAACCGATAACGTTTAAGACTGAAGAGTCTTTAACGTTAACGATATATTCATTTAAGATTGTTGGTAATGCATTTCTTAATGCTTGAGGCATGATAACAAATACCATTGTTTTAAAATAACTCATACCTAAACTTCTTGCTGCTTCTTCTTGTCCTTTATCGACCCCGTTAAGACCGGAACGAACAATTTCCGACATATAAGCACCAGTGTTAATGACAATAACAATAATGCCACATAAGAAATATCCATTAAAGATCCAAACGTTACCTATATCAGTCCAATTGATTCCTAAAGCAGATCCTCCAAAGAAGAAAATCATTGCTTGAACCATCATTGGTGTGCCTCTAAAGACATTGACATAGATGGTAGAAATAAATTTACCAAATCCTTTTAATACTTTTATTACTGTTGTATCTGTTTCTTTTATTTCTAAATTTCTAAGTAAAGCGACAAAGATACCGATAATCATACCAACTAAAGTACCTACAATTGCAAGAATTAAAGTTGATGCGATACCTTGTAAGAATGTACGCCAGTAATTAGATAATAAAGATACAATTTTATCCCAAGAGCTCATTATTAGTTACTTCCATTAACAATTGATGTTGCAACTGGTAATTCTGCAGTCATTGCATCAGCAGAATTATTTTGAACAGCAAGAGCGCATGTTGCGAATGTATCTAAAGCAGATAAATGAGTGACGCTATAAGGTGTTGTCCAAGAATCGATGACATCATCTGTAACTGTTGAAACTTGAGAAACAATCTTTGCTCCTGCAAAATCACTTAATGATGTTGCGTTTGCGTATTTAGAATCTTCTCTAACAATTAAAACTAATTCACTTCTATAATATTCATTTGTGAAATCAATTGATTGTCTTCTTTCTTCAGTATCTGTCATACCTGCGATAACTAAATCGATTGTATCAGAATTTAATGCTGGAATTAATGCTTCCCAATCTAATTTAACTACTTCAAGGTTATATCCTAATGTAGAAGCTAAATAGCTAGCGACTTGGATATCATAACCATCTGCATATTGGTTTGTACCCTTAATTGGATAATTGTATTCATTGTCAGAAACATCTGTCCAGTTGAATGGTGCATAATCACATTCTAGACCAATTCTAATAGTATGTTCGGATGTTGTTGGAACTGTATATTTTAATGTAGAAGTTGAATAGTCTCCGTTGGATCTATATGTTGCTTCTGTCATTAAAGTATTTCTTGTATCTTGTGTTAAAGAAGCTAAAGCTTGGTTAACTTGGCTTAATAATTCAGAATTACCTTTTTTAACACCGATAGATACGCCTAAATCTTTTGCGCTATCACCTAAGATAGTTTGATCAAAATGAATGATTTTTAATTTAGAAGATGATGTTGAACAACTTCCTAATGAAAAGATGCTTGCCATAGCAAGGAATGACTTTAAAAATAAATTTCTACTCATATAATTACCTCCTATTTATTTTTAAGATGGGTAATAAAAAAGCGTCTTTCGACGCCTAGAATACATATTTAATGAATGTACTTAGCGCCTCTACATAAAAATGTAGGAGTATTATAGGTATTTCCTATAATCCCACGCATGTATTATGCCTAATACACCGTTCGGCGATGGTTACCTTTCCTTTACTTCAATGGATGCCTCCTCGGTAAAGTACTTATTTGCATCGCTACCTCTATCTTTTTTATTGTCAATATAATAAATATATACGTAAAATAAATCAATAAAAATAATAAAAAAATTAATATTTTTGTAAAAATGTAAATGTTTTCATAAAATATGCATCATAAAATAAACTTATTTTGTACATTTTAATGTAAAAATAGGTAAAAAAAGACTACCGATTTCTCGATAGTCTTGAACATACAATTTATAAAACTATTTAATAATTTCTGAAACTGTACCAGCACCAACTGTTCTACCACCTTCACGGATTGAGAACTTTGTACCTTTTTCAATAGCAACTGGGTGAATTAATTCAACTGTTAAGTTAACGTTATCACCTGGCATAACCATTTCTGTTCCTTCTGGAAGAGTAATGACACCTGTAATATCAGTTGTACGGAAATAGAATTGTGGTCTGTAGTTTGTTAAGAATGCAGTATGACGTCCACCTTCTTCTTTTGTTAATACGTAAACAGAAGCTGTGAATTTTGTATGTGGAGTAACTGTACCAGGTTTTGCTAAGACTTGTCCACGGACGACTTGGTCACGGTTGACACCTCTTAATAAGATACCAGCGTTATCGCCTGCTTCAGCGAAGTCTAATGTTTTTCTGAACATTTCAATACCTGTAACGACAGATTTTAATGTATCTTTGATACCAACGATTTCAACTTCGTCACCCATCTTGATTGTACCACGTTCGACTCTACCAGTTACAACAGTACCACGACCTGTAATTGTTAAAACGTCTTCGATAGCAAGTAAGAATGGTTTATCTGTATCTCTTGTTGGAGCTGGGATATAAGAATCACATGCATCCATTAAATCCATAATGTGTTGTTCTTCTGTTGGATCGCCATCAAGAGCTTTTCTTGCAGAACCTCTGATGATTGGAGTTGTGTCGCCTGGGAAACCATAAGAATTTAAGATTTCTCTAACGTCCATTTCAACTAAGTCGATTAATTCTGGATCATCAACTAAGTCTGTTTTGTTTAAGAATACTACGATGTATGGAACACCAACTTGTCTAGCAAGTAAGATGTGTTCTTTTGTTTGTGGCATAACACCATCAGTTGCAGCGACAACTAAGATAGCGCCATCCATTTGTGCAGCACCAGTAATCATGTTTTTAACATAGTCAGCGTGGCCTGGGCAGTCAACGTGAGCGTAGTGTCTTGTTGCTGTTTGGTATTCAATGTGAGCTGTGTTAATTGTAATACCACGAGCTTTTTCTTCTGGAGCAGCATCGATTTGGTCGTATGCTTTCTTTTCTGATAAGCCCTTTTTAGCTAATACTGCTGTAATAGCAGCTGTTAAAGTAGTTTTACCGTGGTCAACGTGGCCGATTGTACCAATGTTAACGTGGGTTTTACTTCTGTCAAATTTTTCTTTTGCCATTGTTTGAATTCCTCCCTAAGTTAATTTTGAATTTCAACGTATTCATAATATAGCATTTTTTTTACAAAATCAACATTTATAATTTATTAAAGTTGAATTTGATAATTACTTTTGTGATTTTTTAATAATTTCTTCTTGGATATATTTTGGACATTCTGCATAATGATCCATTTCCATTGTGTAGTTAGCTCTACCTTTTGTCATAGATCTTAAGTCAGTAACGTAACCGAACATATTTGCAAGTGGAACCATTGCATCAAGAATTTGAGCGTTTCCTCTTTCTGTTTGTCCTTGGATTTCACCTCTTCTTGAAGAGATATCACCCATGACATCACCTAAGTATTCAGATGGAGTTGTAACTTCAACTTTTACGATAGGTTCAAGGATAACTGGATCACACTTTTTAGCAGCTTCTTTTAAAGCTAATGAAGCAGCGACTTTATAAGCAGCTTCAGAAGAGTCAACATCATGGTAAGAACCATCATGTAATGTTGCTTTAATATCAATGATTGGGAATCCTGCAACTAAACCTCTATCTAATGATTCTTTTAAACCATCACATGTAGGTTTGATGAATTCTCTAGGAACGACACCACCGACAACTGCATCTACGAATTCGAAACCTTTGCCTGGGTTTGGTTCAAATTTAATCCAAACGTGACCATATTGACCATGACCACCAGATTGTTTAATGTATTTACCTTCACAATCTGCTTCTTTACGAATTGTTTCTCTGTAAGCAACTTGTGGAGCACCAACATTAACATCAACCTTGAATTCATCTTTTAATCTTGTAACCATAACATCAAGGTGTAATTCACCAACACCAGCGATGATGTTTTGGCCTGTTTCTTTATCTGTGAAGAATCTGAAAGTTGGGTCTTCTTCTGATAATTTGATTAAGCCTTGAGTCATCTTATCTTGGTCAGCTTTTGATTTTGGTTCAATAGCTTCTGAGATAACTGGATCAGAGAATTTAATTGATTCAAGAACGACTGGATGATCTTCATCACATAATGTATCACCTGTTGTAGTTGATTTTAAACCAACTGCAGCACCGATATCACCAGCCCAAACTTCGTCGACTTCTTCTCTCTTGTTTGAGTTCATAATAACTAAACGTGAGAATCTTTCTTTAACACCTTTTGTTGAGTTGTAAACATAAGAACCAGCTTTAGCAACACCAGAGTAAACTCTGAAGAATGCTAATTTACCAATGAATGGGTCAGTCATAATCTTGAATGCTAATGCTGCTAAAGGAGCATCATCAGTAGGTTCACATTCGACTGTTTCACCTAAATCATTTGTACCTGTTGTATGTGCAATATCAACTGGTGAAGGTAAGTATTCAACAACAGCATCAAGTACTTGTTGGATACCTTTATTTTTATAAGCAGAACCTGCTAATACAGGGAAGAATTCTGCTGTTAAAACTGCTTTTCTAATTGTAGCTTTGATTTCAGGAATTGTTGGTTCTTCACCTTCTAAGACTTTCATCATGAATTCATCATCAAAGTTAGCTAATTTTTCAATTAATTCAGCTCTTAATTCTTGACAACGAGCTAAATATTCTTCAGGAATTTCACCTTCAGTTGGGTGTTCACCTTTTGTATCTGAATAGAAGTAAGCCTTCATTTCGATAATATCGATAACACCTTTTAATTGTGATTCAAGACCAATTGGGTAAGCAATAGGAGCAGCATTAGCACCTAATTTTTCGCCAATTGAACGGACTGACATTTCGAAGTCAGCACCGATTGCATCTAATTTATTAACGAAAACAATTCTAGGAACGTGGTATTTTGTACCTTGTCTCCAAACTGTTTCAGTTTGTGGTTCAACACCGTTTTTACCATCAAGAACAGTAACAGCACCATCAAGAACACGAAGTGAACGTTCAACTTCAGCAGTGAAGTCAACGTGACCAGGAGTGTCGATTAAGTTGATACGGTATTTTTCACCTGTACCACCTTTGCCGTTGTCTTTCCATTGGTTCTTTTCCCAATAGCAAGTTGTAGCAGCAGAAGTAATTGTAATACCTCTGTCTTGTTCTTGTTTCATCCAGTCCATAGTAGCGCCGCCATCATGAACTTCGCCGATTTTATAAATTTTACCAGTGTAGAATAAGATTCTTTCTGAAGTAGTAGTTTTACCAGCATCAATGTGAGCCATGATACCGATATTACGTGTCATATTAATACTTACATCACGTGCCATATCTTAGTTCCCCTTTAAAATTACCATCTGTAATGAGCGTAAGCCTTGTTAGCTTCAGCCATCTTGTGTACATCTTCTCTCTTCTTAACAGAAGCGCCTGTACCATTAGCAGCATCGATGATTTCTCCTGCTAATTTATCTTCCATTGTCTTTTCGTTTCTTAAACGTGAATAGTTAACTAACCATCTTAAGCCTAATGTAACTCTACGTTCTGCAGATACTTCAACTGGAACTTGGTAGTTAGAACCTCCAACTCTTCTCATTTTTAATTCAAGAGCTGGCATGATATTACCTAAAGCAACTTCGAAAACTTCCATTGCAGGTTTTTGTGTTTTTGCTTCAACTTTATTGAAAGCACTATATAAGATAGTTTGAGCTGTGCCCTTTTTACCATCTATCATGATTTTGTTGATTAAACGTGTTACTAATTTTGAATTGTAAATTGGATCTGGTAACACATCGCGTTTTGCGACATTTCCTCTACGTGGCATTAAAAATCCTCCTTTCCATTTTTATAATAATAGAATTTTTATTACGTATTTATTTTGCTAACTTAATTATTTAGCAGCTTTTGGTTTTTTAGTACCGTATAATGATCTACCTTGTTTTCTGTCTGTTACACCAGCGCAGTCTAATGCGCCTCTAACAATGTGGTAACGTACACCAGGTAAATCCTTAACTCTACCGCCTCTGATTAAAACAGTGCTGTGTTCTTGTAAGTTATGGCCTTCTCCACCGATATAAGCTGTAACTTCGTAGCCGTTTGATAAGCGTACACGAGCATACTTACGTAAAGCTGAGTTAGGTTTTTTAGGAGTCATAGTACCAACACGGGTACAGACACCACGTTTTTGTGCAGCATTTTGGTCTGTTGTTTTCTTTGCGAGTGAGTTCCATCTTTTATTTAAAGCTGGGGCTTTGGATTTTTCAACTGTTTCTGAACGTCCATTACGAACTAATTGATTAATTGTAGGCATTTTTGAAAATCCTCCTTTCTTCTATCTTCTTGTAAGCCACATTACCGGGTGTTTCAACTATTTTGATAAAAAATAGCGTTTTACGCCCTATAATTTTGGCACACGCTCGATAAGTATATAATACTAATTTCAACTTGACAAGTGTTTTTTTAAATTTTTTTCATTTTTTGAACACCCGGGTCAGTTATCTTATATAGTTACTTCTCATTTTCGTATTTTATATACTTGTAATAAACATTTTCTAATAATTTTAAATTGCAGCATCTATCTTTAATTCTAAGATCATCGCTAGTCAATTTGTCATTATCAGTTAAAATCATTTTTCTTAATTTAGCAGCAATATCCTTAATTTTGTTTTCTTCTTCATTAATTGCTTTATATTGATTTTGAAGCAAACGTTTATATTTATCATCTTTTATGTTGTTTATATCAATCAAAATCAAACATTCATCTAATACCGGTATCATATTATTAAAATTAATTACGCCTAGTTCTCCATTTTTTATTTTACGGAAATCTTTACTATTTTTCATTTTTAAGTGTTTTAGTTTAGGCGAACTAAATGGAGCATAGTATTTAATACCATCAATTTCTAATACTACTCCTAGATATGGTCTTGTTTCCTTTTTGTTTTCACAAATTTTTAAATCAAATTTTTTCAAGTACTTTATGTACTCATCCTTTATGCAATAAAATCTCATTTTTGTCTCCTTACAATTTAAAAGGGGAAGCTTTTTCGCTCCCCCAGATTAGGTTCTCTCTTTATGGTGGAGACTCACCGCTTTTTTAGGTTCTCTCTTTGTGGTGGAGACTCACCGCTTTTTTAGGTTCTCTCTTTATGGTGGAGACTCACCGCTTTTCGAAAAAGTTTCCTTTTCCAACTTCATAATATCATTTATTAACATAAAGTGCAACAAACTTTTAATGTAAGCAAAAAGGGAGCATTAGAACTCCCCATAAATGAACCCCTTTCTAAAAATTGAAGTTACAACATTTTTTTAAGTTATAATTAGATGTGTTTTTCAATAAAGTCAAATATGCTATCCATTACTAATGGATCTAATTGATTTAATTTCTCTCTATCTAATGAATTATAATAAGCTTCATTAATACTTGGAGGTATCTTACCTTGATGTTCACCTTTTAATTCATAATATTCAATAGTTGTCTTATTATCATAATCCGCAGCATCTTTAGTCACATATGCTTGATGATATCTATCTTCAACATCTAAGAATGTATAATGAGGATTATCTTCTAATTGAGTTTTAAAAAATTCATGATTGAAATGATAATCAACTATTGTATCTTTATTTCCTGCGATTAGTAAATGATCAATATCACTTTGATTAAATGCATCAATAGAAGCATATATTCCTTTTTTACCAAACTTAAGGAAATCAAATATCATAAAGAAGAATTTAAATATTCCCATTGGTGTTCCAGATGTATGAGTTAATTCTTCATATAAACATCCATAAGGAGTATTACAACTTGAGATAGATATAATACCATTTATTTTATGATTGAATCTAGTAATATTATTAACTGCATATCCACCCATGGAATGTCCTAATAATATTAAAGGATAAGAAGATAAGTCTTTATCACTTTCCACATATTTTAAACAATCATCTAAATTGATTAATGAAGAAGTAAATCCTATAACACTTTTCCCATCACTTAATTCACAACCTCTAGTATCAAAAGCTAATACTTGATAATCTTTTGAAATTAATTCATTAATTATCTTCATATAAGGTTTATGACCAGGGCCTAAAGCATGAGTTAAAACTATTAATGCATTATAAGATTCAAATTCTTTAGAAGAATACAATTTACCATTGATATTTAATTTTTGTGATTTAAAAGAAATAGGTTTTTCTTGCATCGAAGGAAAATCGCTTGTTTCATAATATTTTAAAGTATGTTTGTCATCATAACGGCATGAAAAGACATTCTTTCTAATTTTAATTCCCATCGCAAGAAGGATTAAGAATATAACAAGTAATATACCTATACAAATATATAAAAATATCCACATATTATTTGTTTTCGATTAATTCATCAAAACTATGAATACTCTTTTCAATAATTTTGATTGCTTCTTCTCTACCTTTAACTTCAGAGACGAAAGTCTTTTTACCTTCTAATTGTTTATATACTTTAAAGAAGTGGCAGATTTCATCCATGATGTGCTTAGGTAATTCAGAAACATCGCGGTAAACATTTAATGAAGGATCATCTTTACAAATCGCGATAATCTTTTCATCTTCCATTTCTGAATCAATCATTTTAATAACACCGATTGGATAGCATCTTACTAAACATAAAGGTTGAATAGGTTCTTGACACATGACAAGAACATCTAATGGGTCATTATCTCCTGCATATGTTCTTGGAATAAATCCATAGTTTTGAGGATAGTGGGTAGAAGTATATAAAACACGATCAAGAATTAATCTTCCTGTTTTCTTATCGAGTTCGTATTTCATTTTGCTTCCTTTTGAAATTTCAATACATGCGATGAATTCCTCTTTTGAAATTCTATCTTTGTCCATATCTTTCCAAATATTCATTCTAATTTGTCTCCTTATTTAAATCTAAAGCAGCAAGACCACCTGTCGCGGTTTCTCTATACGCTTTATTTAGATCAATTCCTGTTTGATACATGGTTTTAACAACCATATCAAAAGAAATTAAATTTGATGTGGAATCAATAAAATCGGTTATTGATGCACATTCTATTGAACGTAACGCTCCTATAGCGTTTCTTTCAATACATGGTATTAAAACATATCCACCGATTGGATCGCAAGTTAAACCTAAAGAATGTTCCATAGCGATTTCTGCCGCACGTTCAATTAATTCAATACTTTGTCCTTTGATATTAGCGACAAATGCCGCGCCCATACTACTAGCCGAACCAATTTCTGCTTGGCAACCACATTCCGCCCCTGAAATAGATGCATTCTCTTTAATTAATAAACCAAGTAATCCTGCGACTAATAATGATTCAATAACTAGTTTATGAGAATAACCTTGTTCTTCATAATATCTTACTAAACTTGGTATGATACCACTAGATCCACATGTAGGAGATGTAACTACCATTCCACCAGAAGCATTTTCTTCACTAACGGCAAAGGCATAAGCAGAAACAAGTCTTTTTTCTTTTCTTGCACTTGATTCTTCAGGGACGCCTTTAGAATAGATTTCTTTTGCTTTGCGATAAACGCTTATAGAGCCTGGTAATCTACCTTCTTTTTGTAAACCAGAAGAAATACAATTCATCATTGTTTGATAAATCTCTTCACCATATTCTTTGATATCTTCATCTTCAAATTTATAAATGTAATCAATTAATGTTAAATTATTTTCTTTGCAATATTTTTTAATATCATCAAAATGTGAATGAGGATAAATTTCTTTATAATGTTTTTCCTCTTCACCTTTGATTTTAATTATCCCTCCTCCAATGGAGTAGATAGTTGCTGTATCTATGATTTTATCATCTTTAATAATTTCAAAATACATTGTATTTGGATGTTCTTTTGTAGTATTTAAGTCAAAGATAATTTCATGAGGAATATCTTTAAAAGTTTCATCGACAATTTTATCAAGTAAATGTCCTTTGCCAGTTAGTGCCAAAGATCCATAAAGATACATTTTATAAAAATCACCTTTTGGGCGGTATTTTAAAATATATCTAACTGCATTTCTTGGACCAATTGTATGAGATGAACTTGGGCCTGGCCCTATTTTATATAATGTTTTAATTGAATACATAATCAATACCTCGTTACGCACAAGTATTATATAATTTTTATTTAAAAATAAATAGTATTTTTTTGCATAGAAAAAGGACTGTTGTCCAACCTACTATTTTAGGTTTTTCAACAATCCTTTAAAGTTTACTTAATTAATCCACTT
>CAVJGK010000003.1:0-38989 GCA_963648895.1 Lachnospiraceae bacterium
TTTTAAGTGCAATTATCAGTAATACCTCAATTTTATTTTTATAAAAAATAATATTGTTGTTTTAAAAGTGTAGTCTTTGTTGTAGAATATATAGCGCAAAAGGAGTTAACAAATTTTATGAAAGAATTAATTATCAAAGATCTCCACGTTGAAGTAGAAAATAAAGAAATCTTAAAAGGGGTAAATCTCAGTGTTAAAGAAGGCGAAACAATTGCTTTACTTGGTCCTAATGGACATGGTAAATCAACCCTTCTTGCCGCAATTATGGGTAACCCAAAATATAAAGTCACACAAGGTTCTATCACTCTTGATGGCAAAAATGTTTTAGAAATGAGCGTTGATCAAAGAGCCAGAGAAGGCCTTTTCTTAGGTATGCAATATCCTGCAGAAGTTCCAGGTGTTGTCAATGCTGACTTTTTAAAAGCTGCAGTTAATGCAAGAAGAGATACACCGGTTAAATTATTTGAATTCTATCGCGCTATTGAATCTGCTAGCAAGAAGATGCATATCTCCATGGATATGGCTCAAAGATTCTTAAACGAAGGATTTTCTGGTGGCGAAAAGAAACGTAATGAAATTTTACAAATGCTTTTATTAAAGCCTGATTTTGCAATGCTTGATGAAATTGACTCAGGATTAGATGTTGATGCATTAGTCTATGTTGCCGATGCAATTAAAGAAATGCAACAAAATACATCAACTGCATTCTTAGTTATTTCTCACTATGAAAAATTATACAAGATGATTAATCCTACTAAATCTGCGGTTATGATCAATGGTAAAATCGCTGTTGAAGGTGATGCATCTATCATTGAAAGAATTGAAACTCAAGGATATGAATGGATTAAATACGAATTAGGTATTGAAATTGAAAAAGAAGATGTTGCAATGAACAAAACTTCTATTGGTACATGCGCAACTAAAGAAATCATTTCTAAGTAGGTGATATTATGTTAGATCTAATACAAGATTTAAAACTAAACAAAACTAGAAATGATGTTATTTTCCAAGAAACAAGCTCACAATTGGTAGTTAATTTTAAAAACGAAGAAGAATTAAATATCTTAATTGATTGGTCTAAAGTTGAAACGAAACAAGAATATATTTTTAACTTTTCTAGTGTAAAAAAAGTTTCTATCATTGAAATTGGTAATCCTAATGGAAAAGTAGTTTATAACATAATGGATTATGCTTTAGTAAGCCATTCTTTAGCTTCCTTAGAAGAAGGTAATATTTCTAACTATGAAGTTAATTTAGAAACAGGTGCTTATTATGAAGGCGCACTCGCGGACTTCTCTATAGGTAATAAATCATTCAAAGTCATTTGTAATTTAAACAAAGTCGAATCTAAGGTTATGTGGCATTTATCTTCTCTTGCTACATTAAACGACAAGAAAGATTTTGATATTTCTATCAATCATTATGCACCTCATACATATGCAAAAATGGAAAATTACGGCGTTGTTGAAAACGATGCAAGTATGAACTTCTTAGGTATTTCTAAGATTCATAAAGGTGCAAAAACTTCTGCAACACATCAAAGCGCAAAAATCATGGTTTTTGATGCGAATTGTAAAGCTAAAGCTAGCCCTTCATTATGCATTGATGAAAACGATGTTGAAGCAAGCCATGCAGCAGTAGTAGGTCAAATTAATGAAGACCACATCTTCTATTTAACCTCTAGAGGTATCAAAGAAGAAGAAGCTAAAAAACTTATCACTTTAGGATATTTAAATCCAATCTTGGGATATTTTAATAACGAAGAGATACTAAACAAAATCAAAGATAGTATCGATAGGAGATTTTAATATGTTTGATCCTTACGTTATTAGAAAAGATTTTCCAATGATTCAAAATAACAAAGAAATGTCATCTCATCCAATGGTCTATTTTGATAACGCAGCCACTACTTTTAAACCTCAATGCGTTATTGATGCAGAGATGGGATATTATGAGCATTACACTGCCAATACTCATCGAGGCGATTATCCTATCGCTGAACAAGCAGATAAAGCTTATGATGAAGCAAGAGAAAAGGTGGCTAAATTCCTCAATGCTAAAAAACAAGAAGTTGTATTTACTTCTGGTACATCCCAAGGATTAAACCAAATTGCCAATGGATTAAAGAAATTCTTAAAAAAAGGTGATGAAGTAATCATCTCTTTAGAAGAACATGCATCTAATGTTTTACCTTGGTTTAGCTTACAACATGAAATCGGCATTGTTATTAAATATGCAAGTGCTGATGAAAAAGGAAGAATCACATTAGAAGGTTTAAAAAAAGTTATTAGTCCTAAAACTAAAGTAGTTTCTTTAGCCCATGTTTCTAATACCTTAGGCTATAAGCTTGATGTTAAAGCATTATGTAAATTAACACATGAATACGGCGCTTATTTTGTTTGTGATGCGGCTCAAAGCGCACCACATATGAAATTGGATGTCAAAGACTTAGATGTTGATTTCTTAGTATTTTCTGGACATAAATGCGTTGGTCCTACAGGTATTGGGGTAATGTATGGAAAATATGCATTATTAGAGAAAATGGACCCATTAAATTTAGGTGGAGGAATGAATACTGATTTTGACATGTGTGGCAATTTTGGTTATTTAATCACACCGACTAAATTTGAAGCAGGTACCCAAAATATTGCAGGTGCCATTGGTTTAGCGGCAGCTTTAGAATATTTAACTAATATCGGTTTAGACGATATTGAAAAATACGAAAGCGAATTAAAAAAATACGCGATTAGTAAATTAAAACAAATTCCTGAATTGACGATCTATAACGCGGATTCAGAAACAGGAATTATTACATTTAACTATAAAGGAGTTCATGCACAAGACATGGGTACTTTACTTGCGAGTAAAGGAATATGCGTTCGTTCAGGACAACATTGCGCAAAACTTCTTCATAACATTATAGGTGAACTTGCAACCGTAAGAGCAAGTTTATACTTCTACAATACCAAAGAAGAAATTGATTTATTCGTAGAAGCATGTAAGAAAGGTGGGGACTTTTTAGATGCCTTTTTCGCTTAATAACGAGATGATGAGAGAAATCATCATGGATCATTACAACAATCCAAGAAATAAAAAAGAAGTTAATGATACAAATTATGTGACAGTTTATATGGATTCAACTTCATGCATCGACAAAATCTATATCCAAATGCTTGTTAAAGATGGAGTGATTGAAGATTGTTGTTGGCATGGAAATGGATGCGCTATTTCAACTGCTTCAACTTCAATTATGACTGAACTTTTAAAAGGTAAGAAAGTTGAAGAAGCAGAAAAGATTATGGAATCTTTCCAAAACATGATGTATGGCAAAGAATATGATCCGGATTTACTCGATGAAGCAATTGTCTTTATGAATACTTCAAAACAACCAAGTAGAATTAAATGCGCGACTATTGGATATCGTGGAGTAAATAAGATATTGAATGGAGATGATGGAAATGAGTAATACTTTAGATGAACATGAATACAAATATGGCTTTAAAGATGAAGACGTTTCTGTCGTTAAAACTAATGTTGGATTAAATGAAGATATCATTAAAGAAATATCTAAATTAAAAGGTGAACCAGATTGGATGTTAGAATTTAGATTAAAATCCTACCATGCATTTTTGGAACTTAAAAATCCAAGTTATGGACCTGATTTATCAAACATTGATTTTAATTCATTTACTTATTTTACTAGACCAAGTAACAAAGAAGAAAAATCATGGGATAAAGTACCAGAAACTATTAAAAATACTTTCTCTAAATTAGGTATTCCAGAAGCAGAAGCAAAATATCTTGCAGGTGTTTCTACTCAATATGAATCAGAAGTTGTTTATCATAACATGCTTCAAGAAGTAGAAGATAAAGGAGTTATTTTCCTTTCTACCGATATGGCATTAAAAACATGTCCTGAAATCTTTAAAAAATATTTCAATAAAGTCGTTCCTTATAACGACAACAAATACTCAGCCTTAAATGGGGCTGTTTGGTCAGGTGGTAGTTTTATTTATGTGCCAAAAGGGGTACATTTAGAAAAACCACTTCAATCATATTTTAGAATTAACAATGAAAAATCAGGTCAATTTGAAAGAACATTGATCATTGTTGATGAAGGAGCGGATGTCCATTATGTTGAAGGATGTACTGCACCTATTTATTCAAAAGAATCATTACATGCAGCAGTTGTTGAAATATATGTTGAAAAAGGTGGTAGATGTAGATATTCTACTATTCAAAACTGGTCAACCAATATTGTTAACTTAGTTACAAAAAGAGCTTTAGTTGAAGAAGATGGATTAATGGAATGGATTGATGGAAACATTGGTTCACAATTAAACATGAAATATCCTTGCTGCGTCTTAAATGGACCACATGCAAAGGGTACATGTATTTCTATCGCTGTCGCAGATAAAGAACAATTCCAAGATGCTGGTGCAAAAATGATTCATCTTGCACCTTATACAACAAGTAACATTATCTCTAAATCTATTGTTAAAAGAGGTGGTGTAGCTAATTATAGAGGTAAAGTATTTATCGCAAAAAATGCTGAACATTCTAAATCACACGTTGAATGTGATACTTTAATTTTAGATGATAAATCCGCGAGTGATACAATACCAACAAATATATGTAATAACAATTCTTCATTCTTAGAACACGAAGCAACAGTTTCTAAAATTAATGAAGAACAATTATTTTATTTAATGAGTAGAGGATTAAGTGAAAAAGAAGCTACTCAAATGATTATTATGGGATTTATTGAACCATTCTCAAAAGAATTACCAATGGAATATGCAGTTGAATTAAATCAACTCATTAAAATGGATATGGAAGGAAGTATCGGATAATGGATTATGATGTTATCGTAGTAGGAGGAGGACATGCTGGAATGGAAGCTAGTTTCGCTAGCGCACATTTAGGTATGAAAACATTGCTTGTTACACTCAATAAAAATAAAGTATCAAACATGCCTTGTAATCCATCTATTGGAGGAAGCGCAAAAGGTATTGTCGTAAGAGAAATCGATGCGCTAGGAGGCATGATGGGTAAAGGCGCGGATAAAGCGTGTTTACAAATGAAAATGCTCAATACTGGTAAAGGACCTGGTGTTCAATGCCTTAGAGCCCAAGAAGATAAATTAGATTATCCTAAGGTAATGTTAGATTTCGCAGAACATACTGAAAATTTAACTATATTAGAAGGTATGGTCACTGCCTTAGTTCATGATGATAATCATGTTTTTGGCGTTAAAATTGGCGATAAAGAAATCACTTCTAAAGCAGTTATTTTAACAACTGGTACATACATGGAAAGTTCTATTTTAAGAGGACATACGGTAAAAAGTGATGGACCTGATGGAGAAAAACCATCTTTAGGATTATCTCCATATTTACAAAAAATGGGTATTAAAACCATTAGATTAAAAACAGGTACTCCTCAAAGAATTAAAGAAAGTAGTATTGATTATTCAGAACTTGAACCTCAATATGGTACCAATAGACCTTTAAAATTTAGTTTTGAAGAATCACATATTGTTCCATTTGAAGATCAAATCGTTTGCTATTTAACTTATACAAATGCAAAAACTCATCAAATTATTAAAGACCATTTATTAGAATCTTCTATGTATGGGGGAATTGTTAAAGGTGTTGGACCTAGATATTGTCCTTCAATTGAAGATAAAGTAGTAAGATTTGCCGATAAAGAAAGACATCAATTATTCTTAGAAAGAGAATCTTTACATACAGATTTAGTCTATTTACAAGGCTTTTCTACATCAATGCCTGAATATGTTCAAGAAGAAATGGTTCATTCATTAAAAGGATTAGAACATGCAGAAATTGTCAAATATGCTTATGCGATTGAATATGATGCAATTGATACTTCTGAATATGATTATACTTTAGGTATTAAAAAATGGCCTGGATTATATATCGGGGGTCAAATATGTGGTACTTCAGGATATGAAGAAGCTGCAGGTTTAGGTCTTATGGCAGGTATTAATGCTTGTTTAAAAATAATGGATAGAGAACCATTAATATTAAGAAGAGACCAAGCATATATTGGTGTTATGATCGATGATTTAGTTTCAAAAGGAACTAAAGAACCATATCGTTTATTATCTTCTCGTGCGGAATATCGTTTATTAATGAGAAGTGATAATGCTGATATTAGATTAACTCCAATTGGACACGATATTGGTTTAATTAAAGAAGATCGTTATCAAAAATTCTTAAATAAGATGGACTTATTAAAGAATACAAATGAAATGATGGAAACTACTCATATGGGTATGAATAAAGACTTTGTTGCTTATATGCACGAATTAGGCTTTATCACTTATAACGGGGGACCAACTGTCAGTGAGATTTTAAAAAGACCTGGTGTCACTTTAAATCGTTTAAAAGACTATGTTCCTAATTTCCCACTTTTAAATTTAGAAGAAGAGGAACAATTAGAAATCATGGTTAAATATGAAGGATATATCACAAAAGAGAAGAAGGAAGCAGAACATCTTTTAAAATTAGAAGAAGTAAAGATTCCTAGTGATATTGACTATATTAATATGGAAGGATTACGTCTTGAAGCAAGACAAAAATTAAATAATATCCGTCCATTGACCATTTCTCAAGCAAGCAGAATATCTGGGGTTAATCCTGCTGATATATCTGTATTATTAATGCACATCAAGATAGGAAAATAACATGAAACAAGAAGAATTTATTTTAAAATTAAAAGAAAAAGGTTTAAATTTATCATCTTCTCAAATTGAACAATTTGAATTATATTTAAGAACTTTACAAGAATATAATAAGGTGATGGATTTAACAACAATTATTGAAGATGAAGATGTCTATGAAAAACATTTTTATGATTCTTTATTATGCTCTTTTAAAATTGATTTAAATTCTAAAAGTCTTTTAGATGTTGGTTCGGGTGCTGGTTTCCCAGGTATTCCTTTAGCAATTGCTTATCCTAACACCCAAATAACATTGTTAGAACCAACAACAAAAAGATGTAATTTCTTAGAAATAGTTAAAAACAAACTAGGTTTAGATAATGTGACAATTATCAATGATCGCGCAGAAAATTATATTAAAGGCCATGAAGAAAGTTTTGATGTTGTTACAGCTAGAGCAGTATCAAGATTAAACATTCTTTTAGAGTTGGTCGCTTCTTATTTAAAAGTCAATGGCACATTTATTTCTTTAAAAGGTAAAATTGGCTTAGAAGAATTAAAAGAAGCTTCAAATGCGTTAAAAACACTATCTTTAAAATTAGATTTTGTTCAAGAAGAACATCTTATTTCTAACGATGATGTCAGAATTAATATATTTATTAAAAAATTAGGAAAAACAAATCCTAAATATCCAAGAAATTACGGACAAATAAAAAAACGTCCATTATAAGGAGTAGACATGAAAATTATATCAATAGCCAATCAAAAAGGTGGAGTAGGTAAAACTACTACTGCAATCTCCTTAGGTGGAGCTTTAGCTAAATTTAACAAAAAAGTATTATTAATCGATATGGACCCACAAGGCAACTGCGGAAGAGGAGTCGGAGTTGATATCACTTTAGTAAAACATAACATTGTTGATGTTTTATTAAATAAAGCAGATATTAACAAAGTTATCATCCATACCGATACAGAAAATATCGATATCTTACCAAGCAATTTAAAACTTGCAGCGTTTGAAACAGAAGTTCAAGGTACTAAAAGACCTTTCTATTTATTAAAAAATGCTTTAACAAAATTAAATACTGCTTATGATTTTATTATTATCGATTGTCCTCCATCATTAGGATTATTAAGCTTAAATGCTTTATGTGCATCTAATTCTTGCTTAATCCCTGTCCAATGTGAATATTTTGCAATGGATGGAGTGGCACAAATTCTATCCACTATTTCGAAAGTACAACAAGATTATAATCCAGATATCGATATTTTAGGATTCTTACTTACTATGTATGATGCAAGATTAAGACTTGCAACGGAAGTAACTCAAGAAATTAGAGGCTTATTTAAAGAAAAAACATTTACCACTCAAATCCCACGTAACTCTTCTTTAGCCGAAGCGGCGATGATTGGTAAACCTGTTACTATCTTTAGACCAACAGCTTCAGGGTCACAAGCCTACATTTCTTTAGCGAGGGAAATATTATCGAATGAAAAAGAATAGCAAAAATAGAAGCCTTGCTTCTTTAATGGAACAATATGCGAATCAAGATATTTTATCAACGATCGCCAAAGAATATTCCAAAGAGGATGAAACTCTCTTTGTTCCTTTAAGCAAGGTTAAATTTAATCCTATTTCTGTTCATCAATTCTTTTTAGATCGTTCGTTAAAAGACTTAAATGAATCAATTAAGAAAAATGGTATTATGTCGCCAGTATTAGTAAGAAAGAATGACAAAGGTTATTATGAAGTCATTTCAGGATATAAAAGATATTATGTGGCTAAAAAACTTCATTTAAGCGAAATACCAGTCGCGGTAAGAAATATCCCAGATGATTTAATGATTTATTTAGTATTATCAAGAGGTAATAAAAAACTTCATGATAATATTTTAAATAAGACATATGCTTATGAAATATTAACTCGTGATTATCATGTATCAAGAAAAGATATCGCTTTAATTTCAAAAACTAGTGTTTGCCAAGTAACAAATATTTTAAGATTATCTAAATTAGATGAAGAAGTTATTCTCGCATTGAAGAAAGATAAAATCTCTTATGGTCAAGCAAGAGTATTAATCGGACTTGATAATCAACAACAAATAGAATATTTAAACCAAATTATTCAAAATAAAAAATCAGTTAGAGAAATTGAAAAAGAAGTTAGAGAATATAAAAATCCTTCTAAATATTCTTCATTATTAAAAGAATATGAAAAAGATAATAATTGTAATATCTTATTAACTGAAAAAGGTGTTACTTTTAAATTTGATACTTCTGATCAATTAGATTCTTTTCTAAACACTATATTAAACAAGCAAAAATAAAAAGACCACGTGGTCTTTTTTATTTTAATAATTTTAATTCTAAGAGTAATTTTTCGAATTTTACTTTGACGCTTTCTTCATCCTCACCAGTAATTTCGATAGTAAATTCAGTTCCAGCTTTAATAACTAAAGACATCATATTCATAATAGACTTTAAATCTGCTTCACCTTCATCACATTTTAAAGTTAAACTGCACTTGGAAGCTCTATTTGCTTCTGCGACTAATTCTGCACAATATTTAGATGTCAATCCCATAGGACTATTTACTTTACAATTTAGTTTAACCATATAAAAAATCTCCTCTAGAATATATATTAAAACATGAATTGGAAAAAAGCAAGATTTTTTTAAAAGCGCTTTCATATGTGTGGAGTTTGGATGCCTATATAATATATAAATAAAGAAAGAAAATTGATAATGTAAAACTAAGAAAAATGTATTGATAAATCTAAAATAGAAATTTTTTCAAAAAAATTAAAAAAATAAAAAATAATAATTGACACATATTCTTTATGATGCTATATTATTAAAGCGTATTGTGATACGCGATGAAAAAATGGAAGTTTAGCTCAGCTGGGAGAGCATCGCTTTTACACGGCGGAGGTCATAGGTTCGAGCCCTATAACTTCCACCATTTATAATCAAAATCACACGATGGGTGGTTAGCGAAGTGGCCAAACGCGGCTGACTGTAAATCAGTTCCTTCGGGTTCGGTAGTTCAAATCTACCACCGCCCACCATCTCTTGGGGTATAGCCAAGCGGTAAGGCAAGGGACTTTGACTCCCTCATGCGCTGGTCCGAATCCAGCTACCCCAGCCAATTTTATATGACTCACTAGCTCAGTCGGTAGAGCACTTGACTTTTAATCAAGGGGTCTGGAGTTCGAATCTCCAGTGAGTCACCATTTCTAAATGCCCGGATGGCGGAATAGGTAGACGCACAAGACTTAAAATCTTGCGATCGATGAGGTCGTGCCAGTTCGATTCTGGTTCTGGGCACCATTTAGTACATTAGGTCTGATACATTGTATCAGGCTTTTTTGTTACTTTAATTAACAAAACTTGTATATGAACCATTTCATAATCAAGTTGTTGACTTGTTTATGAAATAGTTTATAATTAACTTAATAGGAGGTAGGAAAAATGAATGTTTGTAATGAAATAATTGTAATTTGTGAAACTTTGAAATTAAGTGAAACAGAACTCGCTAATGAAATAGGTGTAAGTTATGAAACTATCAATAATTGGAAAAATAATAAGAAGAAAATAGATGTAGCGAATTTAGAGAAACTTTATTCATATGCTTACACTAAAGGAATTAAATTTAATAATATCTATGAACAATTTTATAAAGAAGATTATAGCGATGATAACAACATTATTTTATTTCATGGAGCAAAAAAGACATTTTCTTTACCAATAGACTTTTTGAAAAATTCTAAAAGTAGAAATGATTTTGGAATAGGCTTTTATTTGGGGCAAACATTTGAACAAGCTGCGAATTATATTAGTTATATAGATGCTTGCAATGTTTATAGTTTTAAATTGAATTTAAATGATTTGAAAATATATAAATTTGATGTTGATACTGATTGGATGATCGCAATTGCTTATTTTAGAGGATGGATTGAAGACTATCTAGAAACTAGTTTTGTAAAAAATGTTTTAGATAAAATTAAAGATTGTGATATTATAATCGCTCCTATCGCAGATAATCGTATGTTTGATATTATCACTGAATTTGTTGAAGGTAATATTACAGATGAACAATGCAAACATGCATTGGCTGCGACTAATTTGGGACTTCAATACGTTTTAAAAACTACTAAAGCAGTTGAACATGTTAGTTTTATTCAAGAAATGTATGTATGTAAAAAAGAAAAAGAAAAATGTATAGAAAATAGGGTGTCTTTAACAAACAATGGTATTCAAAAAGTGAGAATGGCACGTATTGAATATAAAGGCAAAGGTAAATATATCGAGGAAATTTTAAAATGAAACCATTAAGTTCAATTGAAATTAAATTATGCCAAAAACAAGCAAAAATATTTGAAAAATCAGTAAACCAAACCAAATATAGCTCATTGATATTTATAAGAAGATTTATGTATTCATCGATTGCGAAATCTATGGATGATAAACTATATTTATTTACTTCAAATACTGAAGATGATGTTTTATACATATTAGATGATGAATTTGGTGAAAGTGATTATGGTATCGAAAAATATAGTGAAGATGAAATGTTTTGGATTGGCTATATTTATAGATGCATTTGCATTAGATATAATTTGCCAAGCAAATATGTTTATAAACTCTTTAATGCAAAAGAAATAGTTAAATATTATAATATTTGTCATACATACGATATTGTTGATGCGGCCGAAAGAATGATGGAAAGTATCGGATATAAAGATGAATCCATTGAAGAAAAATCATATAATGCAATGAAAAAATTATTACTTCAAAATAAAAAGTAATGTTAATCATGATTGGAGAGTAATTTATGAACATAATTATTTCTAAAATTAAAACATCGATTATAACAATTTCTATCTTCTTTTTTGCTATGTCTATTTTATCTTCATGTTCTCTTAGTTATCGAATTGATACTTTAGATCAATATGATATTTGTTATAGTAATAAAAATGCCTTTATAGGATATGTTACCTATAATTTAGATACTACAGATATTTATTTACCATCGGAATATAATGGGGTAAAAGTAGAAGAATTAGGTGGATATTATGGTCGAGGCGTACCAACACCATTTTTCTTAGGATATAGTGGTATAGAATATGGATTTAGTATTAAGTTGAATGATATAAATGATGAAGCTACTATTATTGAAACAAAGATAAATATTTATTTACCAAAATATTTAAAGAAATGTGCTTATATAGAACAAATTGTAAGTGGAGTAACTATAAATGATCATGATACTATTTATGTAGCTAGATGTAATTATTATATTGATAGTGAGAATGAATATTTTTATACCAACAATGGTAAACTATATAATAAAAGTGATAATACACTTGTTTCAAATTTAATATACCAAGATTAAATAATCTATTTATTAAGATATAATTTAATACGAAGATACCAGTGGCACTTTGCTTTTTGAAGTTATAATTTGAATTAGCACTAAAGAGTATGATTTAACAATTTTAAAATTTTTATAAAAAAATGTTGCAATGTATTTTATAATTGCATAATATATTTGCATTAACAGCAACGAAAAGAAGTAGTAGTTAAAAGAAACTATTTAGCGAGCTAACATCTGGTGAAAGGTTAGTATAGAAGAATTTAATGAACGTATCTTGGAGCTGGTAGGACAAAAGCCTATCCGGGTTCGCCCGTCAAAGCGTCTGAGTTTGATGGAACTCATAGAGTACTTATTAAAGTGATTTAATAAGCAACTAAGGTGGCACCGCGATTATATCGCCCTTAGACAATCTTGTTTAAGGGCGTTTTTTATTTAAAACACTCTTAACTTGAAAGTTTCTATTCAATTTAGGAGGTATATTATTATGAAACTTACAAAAAATTTATTAACTTTAGGTCTTGCAGGATTAATGGGAGTAGGACTATCATCATGTGGCGCAAAAATGAACACTGTCGAAGACATTAAACAAAACGGTGAATTAATTGTCGCGACTAACGCAACATTCCAACCATTCGAATATTTAGAAAATGGTGAATTCAAAGGTATTGATATTGCTTTTGCTCAAGCATATGCTCATTCTTTAGGCGTTAAACTAACAGTTAGTGATATTGACTTTGATGCAATTGTTCCTTCAGTTCAAACTTACAAAGCAGACTTAGGTATCGCAGGTATGACAAAAACTGAAAAAAGAGCAAAAGTCGTTGATTTCACAGATACTTATTATGAAGCAAGCCAAGTGGTCATTGTTAAAGCAGATTCAGTCTATGTCAATTATACAAAAGATCAATTATTAGAAGCATTAGAAGGTAAATCAATTGGTTGCCAAATTGGTACAACAGGTGAATCTTATATCAATGGTGATGAAGAAATGGAATTTGCAGGTATTAAGAATGCAACTTGCAAAGGATATAAAGATGGCCTTTTAGCAACAAAAGACCTCGCAGATGGCAATATTGATGCAGTCATTATCGATAGTGCACCAGCAAGCTTATATGTCAAACAATATCCAACATGTCAAGTAGTTTCTAACGTTGTATTAACAGAAGAAGAATACGCAATTGCAGTAGCAAAAGGTAATACAACATTACTTGAATCATTAAATTCCTTTATCAGCGAAATTAAATCTAATGGCACATTAGATAATATTATTAATACTTACTATGCAGCTTAAGAAATTCTTTAAAAATAAAAATACTCTTGTTAAATGGGTAATGCTATTAGTCTTCTTCTTAATATTATTAACCCTTGCTTTAGTATTTAAAGAAGGATTGGGTGATAGATTAAAAACTAATTTCTCCAATCCTAAAAATATTCAAAATATCTTTAATGGTTTAGGAACCACGATGCTTATCACCATCTGCGCCTTTGTCGGAGGCGTAGTGGTTGGCTTTATTACTTGTTTAGTTTTAAATATCAAAAGTGAAAATGTTTTTGTTTTAATTTTACAAAATCTATTTAAAGCATATGTATCAATCTTTAGAGGAACTCCAATGGTGGTTCAATTATTGATCATCTACTTTATTATCTTATCCCCATTACATGTTGATTCACTTTATGTCGCGATTATTGCCTTTGGATTAAACTCAGGTGCTTATGTATCAGAAATTATCCGTGGAGGCATTAACGCAATCCCTAAGGGACAAATGGAAGCTGGCCGTTCACTTGGATTATCTTATTCACAAGTAATGGCAAGAATTATCTTCCCACAAGCATTAAGAAATGCTTTACCTTCATTAGGCAATGAATTGATTACATTAGTCAAAGAAACTTCTATTGTTTCTTTCGTTGCAGTTGTTGATTTAACTAAAGCTTTCCAATCTTTAGCTACTGCGACATATGATTATACAACTGTATATTTAGTAATGGGTGTTACATATTTTGTTATTGTATATATCTTAAGTAAATTACTAGGATTATTAGAAAGGAAGTTAATGCGCCATGTTAGAGGTTAAAAATGTTACTGTAACTTTCCAAGATGATGGAAAGACTGTCCTTGATAATGTTTCTTTAACAGTTAATAATGGCGAAGTTATTTCCATTATTGGTCCTTCAGGCAGTGGTAAATCCACTTTGATTAGATGTATGAACCATTTAGTTAAACCAACTAGTGGAGAAATTTTATTAGATGGAGTAGTGATCAATGATAAAAACATCAATGAGATGAGAGGCCATATTGGGATGGTTTTCCAACAATTTGAGTTATTCCCTCATTTAAGTGTTTTAGATAATATGATTTTAGCTCCAACTATGTTAAAGAAAATGACTAAGCAAGAAGCAACAACTAAAGCATTAGAATTATTAAAAAGAGTTAATCTAGAAGATAAAGCAAATGCATATCCTGGAACTTTATCAGGCGGTCAAAAACAACGTATTGCCATTGTAAGAAGCTTAATATTAGAACCAGAAATCATGTTATTTGATGAACCTACTTCAGCATTAGACCCTGAAATGGTTAAAGAAGTATTAGATGTTATTAAAGAACTTGCAGAATCTGGCATGACAATATGTGTTGTTACTCATGAATTAGGATTCGCAAAACAAGTATCAAGCAAAGTTATCTTTGTAGATGATAAAAAAATAGTAGAAAGTGGCACACCTGAAGAAATCTTTGACCACCCTAAGTCAGAAAGATTAAAAGAATTCTTAAATACATGTGAAGCTTTCCATATCTAAAAGGCAGAAATGCCTTTTTTATTTGGCTATTAAAGCATCATGATGAGAAATTGTACGTATAAAAGATAGTTAGACAATCGAATTTAAGTACAATTATTTGCTCGTTTTTTTGCTCACTTTTTTGCTCACTTTTTTGCTCACTTCATTCTAACGACATTTATTTTAGAAAAATAAAAAATAGAGAAGATATAAACCTTCTCTATTGATAATTAGAATTTTGATGTATCAAAATCTTTGATATATTTTTTTAAAGGTGTAACAACCTTTTTGACATTTCCATCGATAAATGGATTATTGATATGTGCATGATCTAATAATTCAGTAAATGGATATTTACCACCTAATTTACATAATTTAACATATTTATTCCATGTGCGAGAGAAATTCTTTCTTGATTCATTGAAGAATTGGAAAGCACATACTTGAGCGAGAGTATAATCGATGTAATAGAATGGAGAACCAAAGACATGTGATTGTTTCATCCACCATCCACCTTTTTCAAATACTTTAGCTTCTTTGTATTTCTTATGTGGAAGATATTTCTTTTCAATTTCTCTAAATGCTTTACATCTTTCTTCATGAGTTGCTTCTGGATGCTCATATACAAAATGTTGGAATTCATCGATAGTAACACCATATGGGATGAATGTTAAACCATCACATACGTGAGAATAACGATATTTATCAGCTTCTTCATTGAAGAAATAATCCATCCAAGGATATGTGATAAATTCCATACTCATCGAATGAATTTCACAAGCTTCTAATGTAGGAGAACGATATTCAGGAATTTGAATATTTCTAGACATATAACCTTGGAAAGCATGACCAAATTCATGAGTTAATACATCAACATCACCTGATGTTCCATTGAAGTTAGAGAAAATAAATGGTGCTTTATAATCAGGAAGATAAGTCATATAACCTCCACCTGCTTTACCTTTACGAGCTTCTAAATCTAAAAGTTCATATTCTTTTAAAAATGAGAAGAAATAATCTGTTTCTTTAGATACTTCATGATACATCTTACTAGCTTGGGCTACTAAATAATCTTTATCACCTTTTGGAGTAGCATTACCACTTAAAAACATTAAGTTATAATCATAATATTGTGGATTGGAAACATTTATTCTTTTAGCTTGTTCTTTAAATAATTTATTTGTTAATGGAACTAAATCTTCATAGATTTGTTTTCTATAATTGGCAACCATTTCTGCATTATAATCAGTTCTACCTAACATCTTATAACCTAATTCGATAAAGTTCTTATAACCGAGTTTTAAAGCCATTTGATGTCTTGTTTTGACTAATTCATCATAGATTCTACCAATTTCTTCATCGTGACTTTCAAAGAATTTAGCGCTTAATAAAGAAGCTTCTTTTCTAACTGCACGATCTTTACTTGTGGCGAATTTACCCATTTGAGAAAGATTATAAGTTTCTCCTTGGAACTCAATTTGCGCAGAAGCGATAACTTTAGTATATTCACTTGTTAAAGCATTGATCTTTTGAAGTTCTGGAATAATCTTTTCATCGAAGCATTCAAGTTGAGTTTGTGCCATCTTGAATAAATGGCTACCATATTTTTCTTCAAATTCTTTTCTATATTTTGCATTTACTAATGCGATAGTGAATTGGTTTGTATATGCGTTTAATTCTGGAAGACAAGAATCAAGCATTTCTTGATTTTTAATATTTTCTTCATTTAAAGTATCTTGACTATATCTAATTGAAGCAATTGTGATATTGGTAGAAATATGATCCATATATTTATTATATTTCTTTAATACCTTATCTTGTGATTCAAAACTATCTGAATTATTAAATTCTTCAATAAGTTTTGTTAAATCATTTTTAATTTTTGTTAAGTTTATTGGTTGAAACTTCATTTCACTAAATTTTTTCATAATACCTCCTAATACATTGTTTCTTTCTTTTTAATTCTAAATATGAATGATATTGGTCTAAAGATAAAAAATCTAATCCAATAGTTATAGCCAAATACAAGTGAATTGTATAAGGCTATTTCTTTACGGTGTTGAATATCAATATCATTAATAGTTTTTTTGATAGTTTTATATTTAGTTGAACTACCTAAACCATTTTTTTCAGCGATATAGAAAATTGTATCAACTGTCTTCATCAATAATGTTTTGACCGATAATCTTTCATAAGTGTTAATCACTTTTAAATCTGAATGTAAATCATCTTGTTTTTCTAGATTTAAAGCTTCTTTGATGTTATCAGGAAGTAATACGCCATTTTCTTCCATGTATTTACCTAAAGAGACCATTAGATCAAATTTTTGAGCCATTAAGACATTGATTGCATGCTCTTTATTATTGATTGCTTTGGATGTAGAAAGAATAACAAATCCGATGATTAAACAAAAAACAATATAGATACTTACAACAATTATTATCGCGATTAAATAACCAGGCATAGTGCCTCCTTCCTATATTTAATATAATTATAATAATAATTAAATCGTTATAAAGAAAGTATTTTTTCGTAAGTTTGGTAAAATTAAATTGTTTTTTTACTTTTTATTTGGCTTTTAGATACTTTAAACATTATAATAAAAATAACTATTAGCGAAAGAAAGAAGGTGGGTATATGAAATATCATATTGGGGACATTGTTCAAGGCGAAGTTACTGGCTTACAATCTTATGGAGCGTTTGTTAGACTCGATGATGGAGAACAAGGATTAATTCATATATCAGAAATATCTTCTTATTTTGTTAAGAGCATATCAAGCTATGTCCAAGTAGGCCAGGTTATCAAAGTAAAAGTTATTGATTGCTTACATGATAAACAATTATATCGCTTATCTTTAAAGCAAGCTCAAATAACTCCTCGTCAAAACATTAGACAAAGAAAACCTTTTAATGTGAAGAAGAGATTTAAAATTCCATTAGAACAACAAGACTTCACTCCATTAAAACAACACTTAGATGAATGGATTAAAGAAGGACAAGCTAAATACGGAGAATAAAAAAATATATGATTAAAGTAGATTTATCAAACACTGTAACAAAGATTCCTTTTGATGCTTACAAACAAGATGTCAAAGTAGTCGATAAGATGATTAAAGAAAAAACAGGCTTAGGAAATGATTTCTTAGGTTGGGTTAATCTTCCTTTTGATTATGACAAAGAAGAATTCGCTCACATTAAAAAAGCTGCCAAAGAAATCCAAGACAATTATGAAGTATTAGTTGTCGCTGGTATCGGAGGATCTTATTTAGGAGCAAGAAGTGCGATTGAAGCATTAAATGGTTTATTCCCAACAAATAAAGTAAAAATCATTTTCGTCGGTAATACATTATCAAGCAATTATATTTACCAAGTATTAAATTATGTCAAAGATAAGAAATTTGCGATTAACGTTATTTCTAAATCTGGTACAACAACTGAAACTAGTGTTGCTTTTAGATTATTAAAAGAATTATTAATTTCAAAAGTTGGTAAAGAAGCTGCTTCAAAAGCTATCTATGCAACTACAGATAAAGCACGTGGTGCATTAAAAACAGAAGCTAACAAAGAAGGTTATCAAACTTTCGTTGTCCCTGATGATGTCGGTGGTAGATTCTCAGTTTTAACTGCAGTTGGTCTTTTACCAATTGCTGCAGCAGGTGGAGATATTGATGCTTTAATGAAAGGTGCACAAGATGCATTAAAAGATTTTGATAATGATGATATTGATACTAACCCATGTTATCAATATGCAGTAGCAAGACATTTCTTACACAAGAGTGAAAATAAAGCAGTTGAAATGTTTGTCACATATGATCCTGCATATACTCAACTTGGTGAATGGTTGAAACAATTATTTGGTGAATCAGAAGGTAAAGATAAAAAAGGTCTTTTACCTGATAGCGCAACTTTCTCAACTGATTTACACTCATTAGGCCAATTCATCCAAGAAGGTACACCATGCTTATTTGAAACAGTTGTCATGACTGAAGAAGCTACTTACGATGTTGAAGTTAAAGCAGATGAAGAAAATCTTGATGGTTTAAACTTCCTCGCTGGCAAGAAAGTTTCTTATATTAATAAGAAAGCATTTGAAGGAACACTTCAAGCACACGTTGAAGTTGGGGGAGTACCAAACATTGTTGTAACTATTCCAACAATGGATGCTTATAACTTAGGCTATTTATATTATTTCTTTGAAAAAGCATGCGCAATGAGCGCTTACTTACTCGGCGTTAACCCATTTAACCAACCAGGTGTTGAAGTCTATAAAAAGAGAATGTTCCACTTATTAGGCAAGCCTGGATATTAGAATTTAGTTTAAAAAAGTTAAAAAAATTACAGTCAGAGTTTAATTACAATTCTGACTTTTTTGTTACATTCGTACTATTTAAATCTTAGCCTTTTTACTATTTTTTCGGCTATTTGATATTTTTTTATCTAAATGATTATTCAATATTAATTATATAATTAAGGTTTTGTTTAAACTTGTATACATCATAGTTGACAAGGAAAAACTTTTGTTTTACAATAACGAGTATGGAAGGGGTTACAAAGGAGTTACTATGTCTTTTAAACAATTTCGTACTATTGACATTCTAATCTTTAGTGCAATAGCAATAGTATTCGAACTACTTAACTACTTTGCATCAACTTCATTGGGTGACTTCAAATTAATCTTCATGTCATATTCAATTGTTCTATCTTTAGTAACAATGTATCGATGGGGATTAAGAGGAAGTGTGGTAGCATTCCTAGGAGGCTTAGCTGCTTGCGTTGTTTCTAAAACAACATCATTCCCTCACTACGTCGGATATAGTGTTGGAAACTGGCTAGGCGTCATTATCGGATATTTTATTTTTCAAAAGGGAATCGGCAAAGAAAAATTGATGGACCATCATCATGGTTTACTATTTGTATATTTACTTGTAGATTTCATATTAGTTATTTTATTAAGATGTTTGATTATTGTTAGTTTTGAACCTTCTACTTTCTTCTCAAATCTATTTGGTTCTTTAAGAAGCGAATTAGTATTTGAAAGTATGAGCTTTGTCATTTCTATTCTAATTCTCGCAATATGCGGAAGAAAAAATGGCAATTTACTTATTGAGATGAAAGAATATGTTCTCGATGTTCAAAACAAGAAAAAACTAGGTGGCCTTAAAGAGATGCAAGAAAGCCCTTACTTCAATAAAGATGATCCATTCACAGAACCTGAACAGTTCGATGAATCTAACATCCTAGAAGGTGGAACCTTGAATCAAGAAGAATTGGATGAGCTACAAAATTTATACGAGAACGATGGTACACTCCCATCTAAAAAAGAGTAATTGGAGGTAGGCTATGGAAGAAGCTAAACTAGATTCATGTGTCACTGAACTTGATCCAGAACTCGAAAAAGAGAAAGTTCAAGAATACTATGAACGAAACCACTGGAGAATTACATTCAAAAGAATGCTAAAAGATTGGCGTTTATATGTAATGTTAATTCCACTTGCACTTGTATTTATCTTTTGGAGATATTTACCAATGTATGGTTTACTTGTCGCTTTTAAATATTATGAAAATAGTGGTATTATTAGCGCAGACTTTATTGGATTTGCTGGATTTGCAAAATTATGGGTTGACCCATTATTCTGGAGAGCATTTAGAAATACATTCATGTTGTCTTTCTACGGATTATTATTCGGTTTCCCATTCCCTATTATCTTAGCTTTATTATTTAGTGAAGTTAAATGTCAAGCATATAGAACAGTATTACAAGTATTATCTTATTTACCAAAATTCGTATCATTAGTTGTTGTTACAACATTAATTTCATTATTATGTGCTAAACAAAGTGATACTTATTCAGGTGGCCTTATTACTCAATTACTTATTAATATGGGCTGGATTGATTCTGGCACTAGCTTATTACGTGATGGCGCTGGTGCTTATTTCCGCGCAATTTACCAAGTTTCCGGTATTTGGGAAGCTGCAGGTTATGGTTCTATTGTTTACTTTGCTGCTATTTTATCTATTTCACCAACTTCATACGAAGCTGCTAGAATGGATGGAGCTAATAAATGGGCACAAATTAGATATGTTACATTCCCAGGTATTGCTTCAACATTAACAATTATGTTAATTCTTGAAATGGGCAAGATGTTTACAGTTGGTTATGAAAAAGTTTACTTATTATATAATGACCAATTATATGAAACAGCTGATATCGTTTCAACTTATGTTATGAGAAATACTGGTATGTCTGAAGGCGGTGGACAAGTTTCTGCAATTAAATATGCAATGTCCAGTGCTGCTGACTTATTCAACGCATTAATTGCTATGTTACTTGTTATTGGTTCTAACATGGTTGCAAGACAAGTATCAGATACTTCATTATATTAGGAGGTCTTAAATATGATTAAAAAATTAGATACATCAGAATTAATATTTAAGATTCTTGCTTATACATTCTTAACAATATTTGCAATTTTCTGTTTATATCCATTCGTATATTCAATTTCATGTGCTATTTCTGGTACAGATGCAGTTAACTCAGGTCAAGTTATCTTATTACCAATTGATCCTCAATTTAATGCATTTGCTTATGCTTTCTCAATTCCTCAATTCTGGATTACATACGCGAACACATTATTCTTAACTTTAATCGGTACAATCTTCTCAATGTTTGTTTCCATTTATGGTGCATATGCATTAAGTAAAAAGAGAATGCCATTCAATAGAGCATTAAACTTCTTATTAGTATTCACAATGTGGTTCTCAGCTGGTATCTTTGCAACAAGATTAAATTACATCAGTACAAGAGATTTCTTCAGATCTATTGGTATTATGGATGATAAATGGCTTGTTGTTATTGCAATGGGTTTAAATGCATATAACGTTATCTTATTAAGAAACGGTTTTGCAGGAGTTCCAAAGGAAATCGAAGAAGCTGCTTTAGTTGATGGTGCAAATGAATTCCAAATCGCTAATAAAGTTTATGTTCCACAATCAAAAGCAACAATTGCTACAGTTGCATTATTCTATGGTATTTCAAGATGGAATGGTTACTTCTGGGCTTCACAAATCATTGAAGATGAAAACCAAAAACCATTACAAGTTTACATTCGTCAATTATTAGTTCAAGCACAAGCTTCAGATAGTAGAATTAACTATGAAGGCTTCTCACAAGACTCATTATTCTATTGTTTAATTGTTTGTGCGATTGTTCCAATCATTATTATTTATCCATTTATTCAAAAATACTTTGCTGCAGGTGTTAACCTCGGCGGTGTTAAAGAATAACATTACATTACGATTACTAATTTAGTCGTAATCGAAATGATACGACTATTTAGGAATAAATTATTTTGTTTAAAATAAAGAAAAGGAGAAACTTGAAATGAACAAAAAAATATTTACAGTATTAGCTGCAGCAGCAATGCTTACAGTTATTACATCATGTGGAGGAAATAACGGATCTTCTTCCCAATCTTTACCTTCATCAACTTCAGCAGCAGCTACAGGTAAAGATGCTTACTTACAAAAAGTTAATAATACTTGGCAATTACCAAGCTTAACAGCTGCATACAATAGAGCATATGCTTCTATGCAAGAAGAATCATTAGATATAAAGGATACTTCTTATACTTACACTGACACAACTAATGTAGAAATTTCAATGTCTGTTAACTATGATAAAAACACAGGTATGAAATATACTGGTGAAACAGAATATACTACACCAAGTGGCGAAAAGATTAAAAATGGTGAATTTAAACCAGTATATAAAGAATTACAAAGTGCATTAAAATTCACAATCAAGGATGTCACATCAACTACAGATAAATCAGTCAATGATTTTAAATCAAACTGGGGCGGAACTTTAACAGCTGATATGGCTTGTGGTAACGTTTCTGATATTGTTGATAAATCAGTTAAAGGTAGTGAAACTATCTTAGACTTAGCTGAATATTTAGACAAAATGCCTAACTTTACAAAATTCTTAAAAGAAAATCCATCAGTATTAAATTCAATTTTAACAACTAAGAATGCTAGTGCTAAATCAGACAAAACAATTGGTATTTATTATTTACCATACTTCGATGGTTATGATGATCTTGAAAAGATGACATTGTTACGTGCAGACTATGTTAGAAAATTATTAGATGGTGATTATAACGAAGAAGATTGGGATACAAATTCTTCAATTTGGACAGATTCAAAATATCAACCAACAGTAACAGATGCTTATAGTGTAACTGTTCCTTCTTCATTAGATAGTAATGGTACAAAAACTATTACTAAATCAGTTACAGGCAATGGTTCAAACATCGTCGCTCAACAAAATGCTTTAGCTTCTGGTGAAAGAACATCTGCAAAGATGGTAAAACAATTTAGAGATTATATTGATGCAAGATATGGCACACAATATGCAAAACGTTCTGATTTATTCTTAGGTGTTGATGCTTCTTACGATGCAGATGAAATGATCGCATTAATGAGACTTGTAAGAGTTTCACCAAAAGGCTTAACAGGTAACGCTAATGCTGAAATGGTTCCATTTGTTCCAAGAGAATATAACAACCAACGTGTTGCTGATTTATATAGATGGGCTGGCCATTTATGGGGTGTCCGTGGTGTTGAATCTAGATGTGGATATTTATACATCGGTAAAGATGGAAAAATCCATGATGCTAGAGGTGATGAAGAAATCACAACAATGCTCACATATTTAAATGAAATTTATGATGAAGGCTTAATCTTAAAAGATTTCGAAACAGCTGCAGGTTATGGTACAACAAACGGTAAGTTTGCTGAAACTATTGTAGTTGACAAAGGTGCTACTCAACAATATCATGGCTTCATGGAATATGACTATGCACAAACTCAAGGTGTATGGAATGATAAATCAACTGTTGAAGGATATGACTTTAGACCTATTTTAAATGCTGAAGCAAAATGGGATGATGGTGATGATTCAACAAATTACTTCCAATTCACAGAATCTTGGAGATCAGTCAAATCTCAAGGTTGGTGCTTAAATGCAGATTTAAAGAATGATGAAACTAAATTAAATAAAGCATTAGCTATTGCTGATTATTTCTTCTCTGAAGCAGGCCATAACTTAAATTCATTTGGTCCAGAATCAATGGGTTATACAAGTGGCACAATTGATTATCAAGGAAAAACAGTTAAGAAATTTACTGAAAAAGCTCTTGAACAATTAAACGATACAAACATCGGTGGTGGTTCATACACTAACTACTTAAGAAAATACGTTGGTGCTACATTACCAATTGGTTATATTAAAGAACAAGGTATGGAATACCAAGCAACAAATGAAAAAGCAATTAATGGTTTAAATATCATTAACAAAGCAATTGAAGTTGGCACATTTAAACATGTTAGAGTTGATTCTGTCGCTGCTGGCAAAGAATTCTATCAAGTTGTTCCATCAACATTTAGATTATCTACAACTCAAGTCGAATTAAAGACAGACCTTGAAGGTGATACTAAATTAGGTAATATTAATTCAAACAGTTCTACTTCTAAATATTGTATCTGGGATGCAATTGTTATGAACGGTAACTGGGCATAATTAATTAAAAAATTATTAAATACTATTTTGGGATGAGTAATTCATCTTACTCATCCCTTCCTTATTTTTGTGGAGGAGAAAATTTATGCAAAAAGATAAAATTATTTTTAGTAGATTTATTAAAAATAAACAAAAAGGAATAATAATTGCATTATTTGCAGTTTCAATTATTTTATTTTTATATTCATTATTATTTATGACACCATTTTATGATATGTACCTCATCAATAATACTGCAACTATCGCTAGATTGGATTTAGTTACATATGGAGTTGATATTGCAAAATATCAAGAATTATATCCTGGCGCTATTACATATAATTCCACTACTGGTTTAGTTAGAAATATTAACGTTGGATATTTCATGGTAGATATTATGGCAAATATGCAAGCTTTCAATAAAACACTCTTTGCTATAGCTTTCTTTGGAATTGTTGGTTCTTTAATTTTATTTGTCTATCGTTCTCAATTCAGAAAAAGATATTATTTAACCAATTTTATTTCAATTGGACTTGTTATTGTATTTGATCTTTTTGCATCAATTTTCACTTTAGTTAATATTTTTAAGTTTATAGGTGTTTTCTCAAATGATGTAAATTATGAGATATTAAATGTTTTCCAAACTATTACTTATAGCGATAATGTTGAAGGTATTGTAACAGAATATTTCTCTTTCAATACAATTAGTTGGGTATTCATTGTTGGTATAGTAGTATGTGCTATTTGTATTTTAATAGCAATTTGTGGTATAGTATTCCTAGTAAAGAAATATCTTTATCAAAAGGAACATCCAGCATTAGATATTAGTGGGGTGGTTATCAATGAATAATGAAGAAAAAAAGACAAACACATTAAATGATTCTTCAAATGCTATTGTTGAAGAAATCGAAGATGTTCAAGATATCAAAAATGATATCATGCGTTATACAAACAACAAATTATCATTCTTATTATGTATTTTAGCTATTATATTCAGCGTTGCAAATTTCCTTATTTGCTACAAAGTTAATAGTACAGCAACTAGTACAGATGCTATTACAAATTTTAAATTAGGATTTGACTTATTAATTAATGTTATTTTAATTATTGCTTTATTCTTACTCGCTGAAAAAACTAAAGCATATAACAAAAAATCAAGTTATTATTGTATTGGTCTTGGTGTATTCCAAGTCGCAAGAATTTTCTTTATTCCATTATCATATTACTTAGCACACATTGATTATGTTAATAGTACAGATACAGCTTATGGATTAGATATTGGTGGATTTATTTGGTGTATTATTTTATTATTACTTTCTGCAGCTTCATTAGTTGGTGCAGCTTTGATTAATTTAAAGAAATGTAAAACACTTGATGAACATTTAACAAAGATTGGAGCGAAGAAATAATTATGGCAGAATTAAGACTAGAACATATTAAAAAAATCTATGATGGTGGCGTCTTAGCTGTTGAAGATTTCGATATCGATATTAAAGATGGAGAATTCATTGTTATCGTCGGCCCATCTGGTTGTGGTAAATCTACAACATTAAGAATGATCGCAGGTCTTGAAGATATTACTGAAGGACATGCATATTTAATTGAACAAGCTACTGAAGATAAAGAAGAATTTAATAAAGAAATTACAAATCTTCCTTCAAAAGATAGAGATATGGCAATGGTTTTCCAAAACTATGCTTTATACGCTCACATGACTATTTATCAAAACATGGCTTTCTCATTAACATTAAGAAAGACAGATAAAGTTGAAATTCACAAAAAGGTCATGCACGCAGCTGAAATCTTAGACTTAACTTCTCAATTAAATAAAAAACCAAAGCAATTATCTGGTGGTCAAAGACAAAGAGTTGCTTTAGGTAGAGCTATTGTTAGAAACCCAAGAGTCTTCTTATTTGATGAACCTTTATCAAACTTAGATGCTAAATTAAGAGTTTCTATGAGACGTGAAATTAAATTATTACACCAAAAATTAGGTGCAACAATGATTTATGTTACTCACGACCAAGTTGAAGCTTTAACTCTTGCAGATAGAATCGTTGTTATGTCAATGGGTAAAGTACAACAAATTGGTACACCACTTGAAGTTTATTCAGATCCTGCAAACAAATTCGTTGCTTCATTTATTGGTAACCCTCCAATGAACTTCATTGAAGGTACAATTGATGCAAAAGGTAAATTTGTTTGTAATGATTTCTCATATCAACTTGATGAAAAAAGAATTGCAATGTTATCTAACGCTGGTTATTTAGGAACAGAAAAACCATTAATCTTAGGTATTCGTCCAGAACACTTCCTTCCAGGTGAAGACTTAAAGATTACTAATGAATTATTAGAACATATGGGACCTGCAACATTATTCCACTGCTATGTTGGAAATACTAAAATGCAAGTTAAATTACCTGGATGGTTAGATTATGAAGATGAAGCTGAATTCCATGTTTCATTCAATCAAGATTTAGTTTGTTTCTTTGATAAAGAAACAGAAGATAGAATTCGTTAAGGAGGTCGCTAAATATGAGTTTTTCAGAAAAATTAAAATTCTCTTTAAGAAAATTAGCTATTTCTTTAAAAAGAAACTATTTTATTATTCCAATGATCGTAATTGGAGTTACTATTTTAGTCATTATGTGCTCTCTTTATACTGAATCATCAGTAATTACTAGAGCAGCAGGTAATAAAGAATCTGCAATTGCCCCATATAGTGCTATTTTTGAATTCGGCGCTTGCTTATTAACTATTCTTGGTGGCGTTGCTTATATTAACTATGCTTTTACAGGTTATGGTAAAAAAAGACCAGTATATATGATGATTATTTTCTTAGTCTTATTTGCTATGTCTGTTGCATTATTATTCTTAATTTATTTTGGTATTAAACCAAGTATTGATGATGATATTGTTAAATATAATCAATATGTTGCAGATGGTTCTGATTTAGCAAAAATCAATGAATATTCTGCATTCGTTAAAGATGGTACAAATACATTATCATTAATTATGAGCCATATTGTATTATGCTTAGTTTCAATTGTTCTTGTTATTACAGCACCATTTGTACAAGCTGGTTTAAAAAATATTAAATTTAAATCTATTTCTTCTGTTGGTTCTACAACAAGCGATGCAGTAGAAGTTGAAGAAGAAGTTAAATAGAAAGGATTAAAATGAAGAAAAAAACTCCTGAAGAAATTAAAGAAGAAAAAGTTATTGATGCTTATCAAAGAAGAGGCTTTTTAGAAAAAGTTCCTTATTGGGTAAAAGCAGTACTTATTAAATATTGGTTTTTCGGAGTTATTTGTTTCTTTGTCCTTATGGGATTGGGCTTAGTAATTACAAATGCCCTCGATAAAATTGTCGTTTGCGGATTACTTGGTGGCATGATTACCGATGTTGTCACTGATAATATCTTAATGATGATAGAATCCTCAGATCATGAATCTCAGTGGTTTATGATTTATAAAAAATCTAAGTCGGTATGGTCACTTATTATTAATTTAGTTTACACTCTAGTATTATTCTTTGGTTGTAGCGAATTAATGACATTGATTATTTCAACTTATAGTGACAAATCATTTTGGTTCTTACAAGAACCATGTTCTCAAGCTTTAGTTTTAATTATTGTTGATATGGCATTTATTGGAATTAAGGATTTAATTCTATATGAATTAATCAAACATAATTACATAAAGCCAAATAAAAATAATAAATAAAATTAAGGAGTAAAAATTTATATGAAATTAATATTTGTTTCTTGCGTCAGCGCAACTTTCGATTTGGATAACGATTGCATCTACTATGCTTCAAAGCCTTATGATGTAACGTTAAATGGAGAAAAGGTTCTTACTGATGTAAGAACAAATATTTTTTCTTTATTTGATCTAACTCCAGATACTTCTTATGAAGTTGAAGTTAATGGAGAAAAAGTTCAATTCAAAACTGATGCAGTAAGTGAAATCTTATCTTCAAAGGGTATTGATAATACTGGTGAAACTAATGTAACTAAAGATTTACAAGCTTTAATTGATTCTGCCCATGATGGCGCATTAATCAACATTGAACCAGGTGTTTATTATTTCACATCTTTAAAATTAAGATCTAACACTACTTTTAATTTAAAAAAGGGTGCAACACTTTCCGCTAGTATTGATATAAGTGAGTATGAAGAACTCGATGGTGAAGTTACTTTACCAAATGGTGAAGTAGTTCAATATGGTTCATGGGAAGGCTCTCCTTCTAAAATGAAACTCTCTCTTATCAATGCTATTGACGCTTATAACGTCAAATTAGTTGGTCAAGGTACAATCGATGGAAGAGCACAACTTGGTCCATGGTGGATTGATGTTAAAAATCTACCATATGTAAGACCACATATCTTATTCTATGTACAATCTCATGATATCTATACTCAAGGTATTACAGTAAAGAATTCTCCTCAATGGACAATTCATCCATACTTCTGCCAAAATTTAGGATATTATGATCTCTATATTGAGAATCCAAAGATTTCACCAAATACTGATGGTCTTGATCCTCAATGTTGTAAAAACGTTGATATTATCGGTGTTCATTTCTCAGTTGGTGATGATTGTATCGCGATTAAATCAGGTAAAATGTATATTGGTCAAAAATATAAAACACCATGTGAAAAAATTACAATTAGAAACTGCATTATGCAATATGGTCATGGCGCGGTTGTTCTAGGTAGTGAAATGTCAGGTGGTATTAGAGACTTAGTTGTTGAAAATTGTATTTTCGATCATACAGACCGTGGATTAAGAATTAAAACACGCCGCGGTAGAGGTAATACTGCAATTATTGATGATGTTACATTCAAAAACATCTTGATGAAAAATGTTCTTTCACCAGTAACTGTTAATATGTTCTATTTCTGTGATCCAGATGGTAAGACTGAATATGTTTGGTCAAAAGAAAAACTACCAGTTGATGATAGAACTCCATATTTAGGTAAATTCACATTTGAAAATATCATCGCAGATGATTGTGAATATACTGCAGGTTATTTCTATGGTTTACCAGAAATGCCTATTGGAGAAATCAACATTAAAAATTCTACTTTCAATTTCAAAGAAGATGCAGGAAGTGGAACACCAGTTATGATGACTGATGCAGAAGTATGTTCAAAACGTGGTTTTATCTTTAAGAATGTTCATAAATTTAATATTGAAAATGTCACTATGGTTGGTCAAGATGGACCACTATATGAAAGTGATGGAACAGAAGTAAAATAATATGGCTGAAGATGTAAAAGCATATTTGGTTATTGATAAGAACTTTGAAAATTTAAACATTCTCCAAAAGATGATATTTCTGATTACTAAATTAGATTTATCTTTGAAAAACGAAGAAGGATTTATTCCTTTAGAGTTACCTTATAATGAACTTACCAAATTAAGCGTATCAATTAATACTATCGCTCATGATTTAAATCTTGATGGGATTGGCTTAAGTATCGTTCCTTGCTTTGGAAGTAAAATAAAAGCGTTAATACCTTTAGATAAATATGAATTTTATTATTTATATGAAGAAATATTTAAAGGTGTTAAAAATGGTAGTCTTGAAGAAAAAAAGGTTACTTCAATTCTAGAAAACATTAATAAAGAAACATTGGATACGATTGAAAATTACATTCGTTTTGATCAATCAGTATCTTTAACTGGAGAATATATGTTCGCACATCGTAATACAATTAATTACCGTGTTAACAAATTTATCTCCACCACACAAATTAATATAAGACAAATGCACAATGCGATATTTGTTTCATATGTCATATCATTAATTAAAGAAAATAAATAGTAGGAGGGATTATGCAAAGCGTTGATGAAATTTACGAAGAGTTAAAACGTGAAATTATTAATCTTGATTTAGTCCCTGGTAGTAAAGTCACGGAAAGTTATTTAACTAATAAATTTCATATTTCAAGAACACCAATTAGAAGTGTTATTTCTCGTTTAGAAAAAGATAATCTTGTCGAAGTTACTCCTAAAAAAGGAACATATGTCAGCAAGATTACACTTGAAAATGTTTCAGATTATATGAAATTGAGAGTTATTGTTGAAACTCATGTATTAAGAGAAGTTTGTAAAACAATTACTCCAGAACAAATTGATGAATTAAAACAAATTATCTTTGAACAATCGAAAATTATTGCGATGGAACCAAGCATTGAAAAGTCAAAAATGTTCTTCCATAATGACAATTTGTTTCATTCAACATTATTTAAATTTGGAAATAGCTTAGGATTGTGGAAAATTATTCACTCTAATGCTATAACATTAAATAGAGTTAGAATTATGGCTAACTTAAGAGAGACTACTCAAGTTGAAAAAATTTATGAACAACATTATGCAATGATTAGATGTTTAGAAAAACATGATGCGGATAAACTTGTTAGTATCTTCACTACTCATATCGATGATGGCTTAGAAGGTATCAGTAGTGTAGTTTCAAAATATCACGATTATTTTATGTAGGAGGTTATTAAAATATGAAGGAATTTTTAGGCGAAGATTTTTTATTAGAAACAGAAACAGCAAAGAAGTTATATCATGAACACGCAAAAAAGATGCCAATTTATGATTATCACTGCCATTTACCAATCAAAGAAATTTACGAAGATCGTAAATTCGAATCTGCAACAGATATTTGGCTAGTTGAAGGTCACTTTGGTGATCATTACAAATGGAGAGCAATGAGAAACAATGGTGTTTCTGAATACTACATTACAGGTGACGCTCCTAAGAAAGAAAAATTCTTAAAATGGGCTGAAACAATCCCTTATACAGTAGGTAATCCACTTTATCACTGGACACACTTAGAATTAAAGAATTATTTCGGCATTACTGAAACATTCTCACCAAAAACAGCTGAACATGTTTATGATGTTATGAATGAAAAATTAAAAGGTATGTCAGCACGTAAGATTATCGAAATGAGCAATGTTGATACATTATGCACAACAGATGATCCAATTGATGATTTACACTATCATGCATTATTAAAAGAAGATAAATCATTCAAAGTACATGTATATCCTGCATTCCGTCCTGATAAAGTAATCAACATTGACTGGGATTCATTTGTTCCTTACATTGGTCAATTATCAAAAGTTGTTGGCTATGAAATCAAAGATTTAGCGACTTTAACAAAAGCATTAAAAGAAAGAATTGAATTCTTCCATGAACATGATTGTAGAGTTTCAGACCACGCATTAGACGTTGTTGTTTATGAAGAAACAACAGAAGAAAAAGTTGATGCAATTATTAAAAAAGCATTAAGAGGAGAAACATTAACTCCTTCAGAAGCTGCTCAATATAGAGGCTATATCATTGTCTTCTTAGGCAAAGAATATTCTCACCATGGTTGGGTACAACAATACCACATCAAAGCTTTAAGAAACAACTCAGGTAGAATGATGGAAAAAGTTGGACCAGATACTGGTTTTGACGCAATTAACGATGGATCATTCGCACCAGCATTATCAAAGATTTTAAATAAATTAGATTCTACAAGTGAACTTCCTAAGACTATTTTATATTCATTAAATCCAAGTGATAATGAAGTTCTTGCAACTCTAGCGTTCTGCTTTGTTCAAGAAGGTGTTCCAGGTAAAATGCAACTTGGTTCAGCATGGTGGTTCTTAGATCAAAAAGATGGCATGGAAAAACAATTAACTGCATTATCAAATTTAGGTTTATTATCTAGATTCGTTGGTATGTTAACAGACTCAAGATCATTCTTAAGTTATACACGTCATGAATATTTCAGAAGAATCTTATGTAACAAATTAGGCCATTTAGTTGAAAATGGTGAATATCCAAACGATATTGAATTCTTAGGCAAAGTAGTTGAAGATATTTGCTTCAACAACGCAAAAGCATACTTTGATGCTTCAAGATAATATGGTGACATTATTCTTATTTGGTGATTCAACTTGCCAAACTAATTTAAAAGATACTTATCCTCAACATGGTTGGGGACAAGTTATCGAAGAATATCTTAATGATGATGTAAGAGTAATTAATCTCGCTCGTAATGGACGTTCTACAAAATCATTCATTACTGAAGAAAGATATGAACCTGCTTTAAGAAATATTAAAAAAGGTGATTTCTTATTCATCCAATTTGGTCATAATGACGAAAAAGAAGATGAAGCAAGAAAGACAGATCCTTGGACAACATATCAAGATAATTTAAGATTCTTTATTTCTATCGCTAGAAATGTTGGTGCAACACCAGTATTAATTTCATCCATTTATAGAAGAAAATTCCAAGATGGTAAACTTGTTGATAAATGCCATTTAGAATTCCCTGATGCAATGGAAGATTTAGCAAAGAAAGAAAATGTTATCTATATTGATGGAACAACATTAACTAAAGATGCATTAAATAAATTAGGTGAAGCAGAATCAAGAAAATTATTTATGAACTTTGATCCTAATATCTATGAAAATTATCCAGAAGGTAAAGAAGATAATACTCATTTAAGATATGAAGGGGCTAAATTTGTTTGTGATTTAATTGTTCCTGAATTAAAGAAACATCCTGAATTAACAAAATTATTTAAGTAACTTAAAAGGTAGCCGAAGGGCTACCTTTTAATATTATATGTATTTACAAGTAATTAAAAATGGTTCTACATATAAATATAGTAAAAAGACTAATGAATTTGCTATTATAAAAAAAGATGGAACAGTTGTTACATATTTTATACCAGAAACAAAATATGAATATTATTTAAAGCAAAAAAAGGAGAATATGTTATGAGAAAAAAATATTATGCAATGGATTGTCCAATATGTGGAGAATTTTATTTTGCACCTTTAAATAGAGATGAAAAGAAACGTGGAAAAACAGGATTAGATAGTTTTTGCTATGTATGTGGTTGGAATTATAGTTTAGAAGATTTAAAAAATCCAGAAAAAATAAAAGCACTGAAAGATAAATTTATTGAAAAAAGAAAAGAAAACAAGAAATATAATTATATCGAAGCAATTGCACCTAAAAAAGTAAGACATCTTTGTCCTGTTTGCAAAAGACATCTATTTAATGATGTTAATTCATTTGATATATGTCCAATATGTGGATGGGAAGATGATATCATTGGTGAAAAATATCCTGATAGCGGTGGTGGCGCTAATAGAATTTCTTTGAATGATAGCATAAAAATATATAATTCAAAGAAAGATAAAAAAGAATAATGTTAAAAAAACGGGTTGGAATTTCAATTTCCATCCCGTTTATTTTTTTATTTTCTTAACCAATCTACTCGCTTAATATCTTTAGCTCCTGGACCATATGAATTAGTTTCATAGAATCTAGAATTGATGTGTCTATCTGTCCCATTCCAAATAGAAAAACCTTCTTTTTTAATGTGTGTATCTAAATAACAGTTAATGAAATGACACATGCCATATTCTCTCCAAGGACGAGCTAGATAGACAGTTTCATTTGAAGTATTTTCATCTTTTAAGAAACGGCATGAAATAAAATTCATTCCATAATTATTTTCTTTATCATGATCTGGGGCAACTACCCAAGTGTCTTTGCTTGTAGGAAGAGAGATAATATCACAATCGATAAAATCTGCACTTGCTCCTCCAAAGATAAAATCTACTGTTCCTATTATTTTACAAGAGATAAATCTTTGATGGAATTCTCCATTATGTTCTCTTTCATCTTTTGGAAGAATAGGAATATATCTTTCAATTAGATCTGGAGAGAAAGGACCGCAGAAAAGAGTATCTTGATGTGCGATTAAATTACAATTGATACAAGTAATATCATCATTATATAGATGTAGTGCCACTGCTTGAGATACTAAATATCCTTCACCTGCTGAATTTTCAATTGTAAGATTCTTTAAAGTGACATGTTTACCTTTGACAAGCATTGTATAAGTTCTAAAAGTTACATATTCACTTCCATCTTCATGAATCTTTGTCGCATAATCATTATAATTGATCTTTGCTTTATTTTGTCCATCGATGATGACATTGTCTTTATCGACTATTACTTTTTCAAAGTATTCTTCATCATCGAGAATAATTAATGTAGGTTTTGTTATAACCTTCATTGCATCATTAATTTTTTTTATTTCGTTATTTATACCAACATGAATAATATTCATAATTTCACCTCGCACTTAATTATATATCAAAAAAAGTATAAATCATTAAAATGTTGATAAAATATCTAATAGTTGACTTAACTTAGATGTAAGTAAATATTTTGTGCAATTTGTTAAAAAAAATGTTGTATACAACATTATTCCATCGTGTTATAATAAAGTCGTCTAAAGAACATTTTATATACATTTTTGGAGGTTATATATGGATGTATTAAATAGAGTACACGAAATTGGCGTTGTCCCAGTTGTCGTACTAAATAAAGTTGAAGACACAGTTTCAGCTTTAAACACTTTAATCGAAGGTGATGTACCTGTAGCAGAAATTTGCTTCAGAACACCATGTGCAGCAGATTGCATTAAATTAGCTGCAAAAGACTTCGGTGATAAAGTATTAGTTGGTGCAGGTACTGTCATCAACGCAGCTCAATGTGAAGAAGCAATTGCATGTGGAGCAAAATTCATTGTTTCACCAGGCTTCTCAAAATCAGTTTGTGATGTTTGTAAAAAACATAACATCCCATACTTACCAGGTGTTGTTACACCAACAGAAATTATGGAAGGTATTGAAAATGGTATTACAACATTCAAATTCTTCCCAGCAGGTGTATTTGGTGGCTTAAAAGCAATCAAAGCATTAGCTGCAGCATTCCCACAATGCAAATTCATGCCTACAGGTGGTGTTGATAATTCCAACATTGCAGAATTTGTCAAATTTGACAAGATCGTCGCATGTGGTGGTTCATGGGTATTAAAAGGAACTCACGAAGAACAAGTAGCAGCTTGCTTAGAAGCAAGAAGAATTATTAAGGAGAATAGAAAATAATGGCAAAAGTAGTTACAATGGGAGAAATCATGTTAAGACTTTCTTCCGCAGGAAATTCACGTTTCGTTCAAGCACAATCATTAGATGTTTGTTATGGCGGAGGAGAAGCTAACGTAGCAGTTTCTCTAGCAAATTATGGTCACGAAGCATATTTCGTTTCCAAAGTCCCAGAACACGAAATCGGACAATGTGCAGTTAATGCATTAAGAAGATATGGTGTTCATGAAGATTACATCGCTCGTGGCGGTGACCGTTTAGGTATTTATTACTTAGAAACAGGTGCTTCTATGAGAGCAAGTAAAGTTATTTACGATAGAGCAAATTCTTCAATTGCTGAAGCAGATGCAAGCGATTTCGATTTCGATAAGATTTTCGAAGGTGCTTCATGGTTCCACTGGTCAGGAATTACTCCAGCAATTTCTGACAAATCAGCAGAAAATTTAAGATTAGCATGTATTGCTGCTAAAAAACACGGTGTTACAGTTTCATGTGACTTAAACTTCCGTAAAAAATTATGGTCTTCAGAAAAAGCTATCTCAATTATGAAACCATTAATGCAATATGTTGATGTATGTATCGGCAACGAAGAAGACGCAGAATTATGCTTAGGCTTCAAACCAGATGCAGACGTTACAGGTGGTAAAACAGATGCAGCAGGCTACCACAAAATCTTTGAACAAATGGCAAAAGAATTTGGTTTCAAATATGTTGTTTCAACATTAAGAGAATCATATTCTGCAACACATAATGGTTGGAAAGCATTAATCTACAACGGAAAAGAATTCTACGAATCAAAACACTACGACATTAACCCTATCATCGATAGAGTTGGCGGCGGTGACTCATTCTCAGGCGGCTTAATCCACGGCTTATTAACATGGCCAGAAGATCAAGGCAAAGCACTTGAATTCGCAGTTGCAGCTTCTGCTTTAAAACATACTATCCCAGGTGACTTCAATTTAGTTTCTGAAAAAGAAGTTCTTGCTTTAGCTGGCGGAGACGCTTCAGGTAGAGTTCAAAGATAGTATGAAGGAATTAGACATTAGATACGCTAATCATCCAGATGATTCTAAACACTATACAACTGAAGAATTAAGAAAACATTACTTAATTGAAGATGTTTTCGTAAAAGATGACATTAGCTTAACTTATTCTCATCAAGATAGAATGATTGCTGGTGGTGCTTATCCTGTTACCAAAGCTTTAAGACTTGAAGCAGGTGATGCATTAAGAACAAAATATTTCTTAGAAAGAAGAGAACTTGGTGTATTCAATATCGGCGGTGATGGTAAAATCACTTTAGATGGTAAAGAATATATCTTACACAAAACAGATTGTTTATATGTTGGAATGGGCACAAAAGATGTAGTATTCGAATCATTAGATTCTTCTAATCCTGCAAAATTCTATATGTGTTCATCACCAGCACATAAATCATATCCAACAGTTTATTTACCAATTGAAAAGGCTAGAAAAGTACCAACAGGTGATCAAGAACACTTAAATTGCCGTACTATTAACCAATTCATCCATTCAGATGTTTTAGAAACATGCCAATTATCAATGGGTTTAACAGTCCTTGCTCCAGGTAATGCTTGGAATACAATGCCAAGTCATACTCATGAAAGAAGAATGGAAGTTTATTTCTATTTTGAACTTGGAGAAGATGATGTTGTTTTCCACTTAATGGGACAACCTCAAGAAATTAGAACTATTGTTATTAAAAATGAACAAGCTGTTATTTCACCATCTTGGTCAATCCACTCAGGATTCGCAACTAAGTCTTATGCCTTCATTTGGGGTATGTGCGGTGAAAATAAAGCATATGATGATATGGACGTCATCAAATCTACAGACTTAAAATAAGGAGTATAATTTAAAATGGAATCAATGTTTTCTTTAAAAGGAAAAATTGCTTTAGTTACAGGCGCTAGCTATGGTATTGGTTTTGCTATTGCAAAAGCATTCCACGAAGCAGGTGCAACAATTTGCTTCAACGATATTAACCAAGATTTAGTTAATAAAGGCTTAGCAAGTTATAAAGAAGCAGGTATTGATGCACATGGTTATGTTTGTGATGTTACAAACGAAGACCAAGTTGCAGAATTAGTTGCTACTATTGAAAAAGAAGTTGGTGTTATTGATATCTTAGTTAATAACGCTGGTATTATCAAAAGAATTCCAATGACAGAAATGTCAGCTTCTGATTGGAGAAAAGTTATCGATATCGATTTAACTGGACCATTCATTTGCTCAAAGCATGTCATTCCAAGCATGATCAAAAAAGGTCATGGTAAAATCATTAACATTTGTTCAATGATGTCAGAACTTGGTAGAGAAACAGTTTCAGCTTATGCTGCTGCAAAAGGTGGCTTAAAGATGTTAACAAAGAACATTTGTTCTGAATATGGTGAATACAACATTCAATGTAATGGTATTGGCCCTGGTTACATCGCTACACCACAAACTGCTCCATTAAGAGAAATTCAACCAGATGGATCAAGACATCCATTCGATACATTTATCTGCGCAAAAACTCCAGCAGGTAGATGGTTAAACCCAGAAGAATTAGGTGGACCAGCAGTCTTCTTAGCTTCTGAAGCTTCTAACGCAGTCAATGGACATATCTTATATGTCGACGGCGGTATCCTTGCTTATATTGGTAAACAACCTAAGTAAGTTCTTTGAATTTTAAAGGTCATGCAATTGCATGGCCTTTTTACGTTAAAATAGCCATTTTTAAGCATTTATAGAACAAATTAAACAATGTTAAATAATACTTTAATTGACTTATTTATTTTTTAACTTTAGAATATTTGTAAGTATTTTATAGGTGGTGATAGGATGATTTCAACTAAAGGACGTTATGCACTTGGAGTTATGATAGATTTATCTATATATGGTGAAAATGAATATGTTTCTTTAAAAGATATATCAAGAAGAACCAATATTTCATATAAATATCTAGAACAAGTTATTTCTTTATTAAATCGTGCAGGCTTAGTTAAAAGCTTAAGAGGTAATAATGGAGGTTATCAACTTAATAAATCACCTAAAGATATCCTTGCTTATGATATTATTATCGCAACTGAAGGAGATATCTCTATCTCCAGTAGCGTTAATAACGACATAAACGCCTCAATTAACGAGTTTTGGAACGGACTTGATAAAACAATCGAAAACTACCTAAAAGGCGTTAATTTGGCTTCTTTGAAAGAAAAATACTTAGATTCTATCCAAATTGATTATTCGATTTAATAAAAAAATATTTATTAATAAAAAAATATGTGTTAAAATCATAACTGCGATGCGCCCGTAGCTCAGTGGATAGAGCAGAACTCTCCGAAGGTTAAGGTCGTACGTTTAAGTCGTATCGGGCGCCCCAATATGATTTAATGAAAAATGCGGGTATGGCGAAACTGGCAGACGCGCTAGACTTAGGATCTAGTGGGCACACCGTGCAGGTTCAAGTCCTGTTACCCGCACCAAAAGATGATATAGGGCAACACACAGTGTTGCCTTTTATATAATTTTAAGTATTTATTTAATCTAAAAGTTTCTTCTAGATGAGAGTATTATTGAAACTCTTAAACTAGTAGTGGAACTA
>CAVJGK010000004.1:0-7668 GCA_963648895.1 Lachnospiraceae bacterium
AGATAAATACCTTAATTATGTATTAACAAATATTGATAAGATAGAAGTTAAAGATCTATTACCATATTCTAAAAATATTAAAGATAATATCTAATGCGAGTTGAATCCCACCATGGCGGATATTGGCTTATAAAAATAATTAAGAAACAAAAATACAGTGAGTAACTTTTGTTTAAATATTGAGGTTTATTCACAGTTTTTTCTTTTATACGGGGGTAGAATTTTAACATATACGATTTGGCACATATCACTACTCGCTTAATATTTCCGGTAATAATACCATAAATATTAAGTAAGCCATAAATGTTCAAAAAAAATAACGGACTTAAATCCGTTACTCCTCTTTATATTATAGACACAGTCACGTCCTTACACAAAGTGACTAGGAGCTAAATCCTAGTGTTTGTTAAATTTTTTTTTGGTGGAACTGGCGAGAATCGAACTCGCGTCCGAAATAAAACCCATATAATCCCCTACAGCTTAGTTAACTAGAAAGTTTCATAAAAGCTAAGACTAATTAACGAATCTAACTTTTACTAGGAAATAAGGTTTTCATATCCTAGGTATTCCCATCGTAGGATCTTATCCTCTATATGTTACACCATCTTAAGGCCTAGAGGCCAAATCTTAAGTGATGCTTTCCATCCCAACTATAGGGACACAAGTTGTGGCTTAATTAGCAAGCTGCGAAAGAATAATTGTTTGTTCTGTTGCCAGATATTTTTTGTTGATTATTAACGGGGATCACCCGGCTGCGTCTTATACCCATCTTACCCCGTCGAAACCTTAACAGTCCCAAAGTTGCAACATAAGTGCGTAAATATAATATAACTACTTTTGACATTTTGCAATAGGTAATTTTTTAGTTTAATAGAATAAATGACGCATTTTAGAAAAAAGACTTATAGAAATACATTCCATAAGTCTAAAAATTTTAATAATTTACTTTTGAGCAATAATCGAAGAATTCATCCATTTCTTCTTTTGTATCAAAGTTTGCGACAAAGAATTCATTACCCATTGCCCCAGAAAGAATATATGGCATTGTTTCATTCATCTTGATTTTAGGGCCGTATTTGTTCCAAATATCATCATGTGAATTGACATACCATTTGCCATCTCTTCTGCCATAATATGCGCAATAAGATGGATTTGGAGATATAATTTCATCTTTAATATTATAAGTTAAAGCATCTGCCCAAATTTTATAAGTATTGACGCTCTTAGAGAAATTAATAATATCTGGAGTATATCCTCCTGGGCATCTCATATTAACTTCTAAGCCGAATAAATCACCTTTTTTACCAAGGCCTTTTTTATCTTCAGTAAGTCTAAAAAATTCCAAATGGAAATATCTATAACGGGCACCAAAAGCTTTTAATACACGTTTGCCTTGTTCTAATAAATCTTTAGGCATTTCTTTATTTGAATAATAATTGCAATCCAATCTTTCATTAACGATATTCATAACCGGTGAAGGGAAAACTTCATTGGTGCAGAAAACAACTTCTGCATCACCATTTGTAATACCATCAAAAGAGATTAAATCACCTTTGATGAATTCTTCCATGATGTATTTAATTGGTGGAAAATCTTGGAAATAGAATTTCTTTAATTCCTCTTCATTATTAATCTTATATGTTGCATAAGCACCAACACCATTATCAGGTTTTACAATGACAGGATAACCAACTTCGGAAATGAATTTTAATCCTTCTTCATAAGTTGAAGGAATATGATATCTAGCAGTTTTAACTTTTGCTTTTTTATAATCTTCCTTCATTGCTTCTTTCGATTTAAAATATAAGATTTCATCTTCTTTCTTACCTGTTTTGATATTAAAATCACTTCTTAATTTAGCTTCTAATTCTAACCAATATTCATTGTTTGATTCAACAAAGTCAATTTTGCCATATTTAGAAGCAAAATAAGCGACTGCACGATAAACATTATCGTAATTTTCCATTGAATCAACACGATAATATTCAGTCAAAGAGTTTTTTAATTCCCAGGATAGATTATCATAATAATCTTCTGCGATGCCTAAAACATTAACGCCATTATTTTTTAATTCTTGGCAGAAATGATAATATGTTTTAGGAAATGTAGGTGACAAAAAAATAAAATTCATAATATTTACCTCACTTTTTAATATTTAATACTCTTACATCATAAGCAATAAGAAGAAAAATCTCTATAATTTCGGTAAATTTTATTATTTTGAATTGTTATTATATGCAAAGCAAATTGCTTTTGGCATGACCAAACGCCATGAAATTTCATTATGTGGGAATGATTCAACATATAATGAAGATATTAAATTTTGAGGATATCCACTTGTTAATAATAAACTTTCCATCTTCTTAACGTCTGGAAGAAGTTGTCTTTCAAGTTCATCTCCCATGCCGTTATAAATAAAGATTTTTGGTAAATCATCTCTCTTAGAAAAATCAATTTTAGATAAGAATCTTATATGTGCTTGGAAATTAAAGATGGTAAATGCTGGAGAGAAGGCTAATATTGATTTATATTTACCTAAGTTTTTCATACCTAGATAGAAGGCTGCAATACCTCCACAAGAAGAACCATAAATAGAAACGTTATTTAAATCTGCGTTATATTCTTCTTTAACAAATGGTAACAATGTTTCATTGATAAAACGATCTAATGAATCTAATTTACCACCGATTTTAAATTTTAATCCTGCGATCATCTTAGGATTATGTTTACCATATTTTTTAGGATCCATGGTCAATTCACATTCTCTAATTTCACTAGAATTATCAATGCCAACTAAAATGATATTGCGGTTTTCTTTTTTGCAATATGTATCGATGATACTATCCATTTGAACGCTGCCATATCCATCATGTTTTGAAGTATATTCAATGTCTTGATTATAATCATTATGTCCATCAAAACAGACTAATACTTCACATGGTTTATCTTTGCAGTAGTTAGAAGGAAGATAGACATATACGCTCTTTTTTCTATCTTCGATATAAGATAAGTTCTTTCTATCGAATAATTCGTGAGTGACAACTTTACCAACACCTATTTCATGAACAATTTTTGTGTTTTTATTTTCATCAGTAAATGATAAATCTAAATCACCTGGATAAATATTTGATGTAGATTTTTTATCTTTAAACGATGAAAATTTTAATCCAGTATATTTGTTATTATCAAAATCAAGGCTAACTAAACCTTTTTGTTTTTTCAATTTGAGTTTTGTATCATTATTCTTTTCATCATATAAATGAACGTAATTGAATAACCATTTAGATTTAAAACTAATTTTTCCCATATTATTTTTCTCCTCTTAGTTCAAATAAAATATCACGTAATTGAGCCGCTTTTTCAAATTCAAAGTTTTTCGCCGCTTCTCTCATTTGCTTATCGATATCTTTAATATATTTTTCTTTCTCACTACGAGTCATCTTTGCGTTAGTCTTTTCAAGCAATTCATCTTCATCTCTTACCTTTAATGGTAATGTAATTGGTTTAACAATAGTTTTAGGAGTGATGTTATGCTCTTTATTATAAGCTTCTTGAACGCTTCTTCTTCTAGTTGTTTCTTTAATTGCATTAGACATTGATTGGGTCATCTTGCTTGCATACATAATAACCTTACCATGTTCATTTCTGGCTGCACGGCCAATGATTTGAATTAAAGATCTTTCACTTCTTAAGAAACCTTCTTTATCGGCATCTAAAATAGAAATTAAACTAACTTCTGGAATATCTAGACCTTCTCTTAAAAGGTTAATACCAACTAAGATATCATATTTACCTTTTCTTAATTGATAGATGATTTCTGTTCTTTGTAATGTTTGAATTTCATTATGTAAATAAGCTACTTTATAGCCTCTTTCTTTTAAGAATGAAGTTAGATTTTCAGCATCTTTAATAGTGAACGTACAAATCATTACTCTTTCATTATTCTCAATGACTTTATCTATTTCACCAATTAAATCATAAATTGGATTTAATGCATCGCGCACTTCAATAATAGGATCTAATAATCCAGTTGGACGAATGATTTGTTCAACTACTTCATTATTAGTTTTTTCCAGTTCATAATCTCCTGGAGTGGCGCTTGTACAAATGACTTGATTAAGTTTACCTTCAAATTCTTCAAATCTTAAAGGTCTATTATCTAAAGCTGAAGGTAATCTAAATCCATATTCAACTAATGTTTCTTTTCTAGATCGATCACCATTATACATACCCTTTATTTGAGGGAATGTCGCATGTGATTCATCAACAATTAATAAAAAATCCTTAGGGAAATAATCAAACAATGTATAAGGAGGTTCACCCTCTTTTCTTCCATCTAAATGACGGGAATAATTTTCAATTCCTGAGCAAAAGCCAAATTCTCTTAATTGTTCAATATCATATCTAGTTCTTTGGGATAATCTTTCTTCTTCTAATAATTTACCTTCAGTATGGAAATATGCCAAACGATGGGATAATTCTTCAGAAATTGTTCCAATCGCTTTAGAAATAATATCACTTCCAGAAGCATGGTCATGAGCTGGGAAAATAGGATATTCAGAATAAGTGTGGAAAACTTCTCCAGTTATCGAATCAACTTCTTGGATTTCTTCTACTTCATCCCATTCATCAAGTAAGATTCTAATAACATGTTCTTGGGAGTTAGGAGTAATTATTTCCAATACTTCACCATTGAATCTAAATGTACCTGGAGTTAAAGATAAATTATTTCTTACGTATTGATTTAATGTAAGTTTAGAAGCGATTTTCTTTCGATCTAGTTCTTCACCTTTATGAATAACAAAAGCTAATTTACGATATTCATCTGGGTCAGTTAAACCATAAATGGATGCAACAGATGCAACTATGATTGTATCGCTTCTTTCTAAGATTGAGTTAATTGCCGCGCAACGCATGATTTCGATTTCTTCATTCATTTGAGCGTTTTTCTCAATGTAAGTATCTGTTGAAGGTTTATATGCTTCAGGTTGATAAAAATCGAAGTTAGAGATAAAATATTCAACTCTATTTTCAGGGAATAATTCTTTAAATTCGGCATATAATTGACCCGCAAGAGTTTTATTGTGAACTAATACTAATGTTGGTTTATTAACTTTTTCGATAATATTAGACACAGTAAAAGTTTTACCAGTACCTGTCGCACCAAGAAGAACTTGGAATTTCTTTTTATCTTTGATTCCCTTAACAAGTTCTTCTATCGCTTTAGGTTGATCACCGGTTGGAGAATATTTTGATACCAATTTAAATTTTCTTTGTTCCATAATAATTATTCTCCTTATTTATTTAATTATTTAATTTTTAATATATCGTCTAATGTTTTTCTTTTTAAAGTAGGAACAATGCCTTCTCCATATCCTAAAGCGATGACACTTGTAATAATTTCTTCTTCAGGAATGGAAAAACTTTCGCGTAATTTCTTATCATCTCTAATGCCCATAATTAAAGAATCAACACCATGGTCTTTCGCGCTTAAAACTAAATATGAATCATGTAATCCATTATCATAAGCGCCCCATAAATTACCTAAATCATCTATGCTTGTTCCTTCTTTGATATTAAAGCCTGATTTGTTCTTAATAAAAGTAGAAATAATATATACTGCATTTAAAGAACTTACTTTATTAAATTCCGGTAAAGCTTCTTTTACTTTTAAGATAGATTCATCTTCATAAGCAAGATAATATCTTGTGTTTTCACCATTTTTCCAACTTGGTGATTGGATAGAATCAACAATTATTTCTTTAATTGTTTCTAAAGGTACTTTTTTGTCATTGTATTGACGATAAGATCTTCTTTTTAAAATTAATTCATTAAATTCCATATAATTTCCTCCTAGTTTAAATTTTTGCTTCTGTAATAACGCTATATTCTAACGCTTTTCTTAAATCAGATATTCTTCCTCCTAAAGTATAAGATGTTTCAAGGTCATATAAATCATCACCTTTAAAATCAATAACTGCATCTCTAAAGGAAGTAAAATCGCTCAAGTCTTTATTTTGTACAATCGCGATTTGTTTTTTGATCATTGCCATTTGAACTGGTGTATATACATCATATTCATTTGATCCTAATATCAAGGCATTATAAGGATTTGTTGGTCCATTTGAATGGTAATAATCAGAGAATAATGCTTGTAACTTATCGGCAGTTTCTTGGTTATAAATACCATCAACAGTTAAAGAATTATTCTTTTGTATATATTTTAAACCATCTTCGAAAGAATATGTAGAGCCAGTTAATAAAGATATTCTAGTTAAAAGAATATTTTTATCTGTATCTGATAATTCATCATTAGAAGTAACTCCTGGAATATATTTTCTCCAAGTATAATAGGTTGAATCATCTTGAATAGATTTATAACTTGTCATCTTATCTGGAATAATACCAATCTTATCGATACAATTTTGTTTTGGTGATAAAACTTGTGCGAATGTATATCTAATAGTAGAACCATCATTTAAGACAGATTTAAATGTTTGGGCTCTTCCTTTACCATAAGAAATTTCACCAACTACTTTAACTTTTGTTCCTGTTTTAGAAGAATCTCTCATACCCATAACAAATGATTCAGTTGCTGAAGCAGAGTTTTGATCAATAATTAAAGTATATTGTTTAATCTTATCATTTAAATTGACATTATCAGATTCATCTTCGGCATATAAAGTATATAAAGATCCATCTTGATAACGATAATATCCAGCTATATCTGAATTATCATGGAATAATCCCATCAATGTTTGGAAATTATAAACATAACCTCCTCCATTGCCCCTTAAATCAAGAACTAAATTATCTAAAGAATCGACATTAGAAAAGATATCGCCTTTTAAATAGCTATATAATTCTCCAGCTGGAGTAGTTTCTGATCCACTTCCTAAGAAAGAAGAAATTTGAAATACTGCTTCTTTTTTAGACTTATCAAATTCAATTAATTTAACTTTATCAACGTTGTAATATCCTCTTACTACATGCGCGATATATTCATTTTCTCCACGTTTAAATTTACAATATGCAGTTGTTCCTGCATCACGAGTGAAGGCATCTAGGCTCCAAGAAGTCGCTAAATGGTCTTTTAATACATACCAAGAAGATCCTTCATCATTACTAATTGAAGTGATGATATCACCCTCTTTTAAGCCAGTTAATGAATTAATTCTATTCCCATCTAAATCATAGATAGTCGCATTGGAAGCAGGAGAATTATTATAAACATCTTCTAAATATGCATTGCCATAATAAACACTTCTTGATAAGCCAAATCCTACTCCAGATGTCGATAAATTTTGTGATTCGTTTTTAGCCGCGGAAGTATAGAAAGTAAAATCATCTCCAACAGAATTGGTTAATCCTGAATATAATCCATCAATTAGGATTCTTTCTTCTGTTCCTTGGTAATAATTATTTTTAAATTCGTTATAGAAATTTAAAAATTCTTGCATTTCTATAGATAATTCTCCATCATATCGATTACTATATGTTAAATATCCAGCAGTAAAACCGATTGCAGAAGTTATTAACATTCCAGCAATAGATAAAACAATACAATTTTTCTTGGTCTTTTTAACTTTGTTTAAGACCTTATTCATTCTCATTTCTTCTAGAGTCATCTTCGTCCTCCTTTTTAGAAACTAGTTCTATTTGATATTT
>CAVJGK010000004.1:7678-33776 GCA_963648895.1 Lachnospiraceae bacterium
TAATTGATATTTATTTGAATCTAATTTATTAACTTTAAACTTAGCTAAAAAATGAGATGGTGTTTCAAATGATACCAATATTTCAATATCCTTAATATCTTTGTTTAATTTGATATATTTTTGATCATCAATATTTACGATTTCAAGAGGATATTTCATGTTGTTATTAATAATATAAATGATATTATCATCGTAGAATGAATAATGTTTTTTTACTTCTACTCCACTTAAATTATCTTTTGCTCCTTTAGATTTAATGGTAAATCTTACTCCGGAAGCATGTGTTTCAAAATAAGGGAAATATAAATCATCTTTTAATTTGAAATTCAAATAATAATCATAAGAAACATTATCTAATTCAATAGTTTTAGATTTGCAATAATTGTTATGCTTTTTTACCAATACAGTAAATGTGATAACAAGAGCCAAAGCAAAAACTAAAATACAAGAATAAATAATTATCTTTGCTAAAGAAAAATTAGAACTACTTTCTGGCATATTTAATCCTCCATCTTCTTAAATCCTTCACCCGCGATTTCATGGGCTCTATGGATTGTCATAAATGCTTTTTTATCAATTCGAGATACAATTCCCATAATGATTGAATATTCATGCATGGAGAAAGATATCATAACCATCTTTTTAGGAAGTTTTGTATATCCTCCTTCAATATCAATAATGGAAGTTGTTCGATCAATTGTCTTAATTACTTCTTGAGTTATTTCTTCATATTTATCAGAAATAACATACGCAACGAATGTTTTAGAAGTACCAATAAAGATTTTATCAATAACAATCGCGACAATAAATGCCGAGAAAATACCTTCTAAAGATAAAGCAATATCATGTTCTTTATCTAAGATAAAACCTAATATAACAATTAAAGCATCAACAATAAATAAACAATATGATGTTTTAACACCTTTAACAAATTTACAAAAGATAAAAGAAATTATATCAACTCCCCCGGTAGAACCTCCACCTAAGAAAGTTATCGCACATCCTGCCCCAACTATAACTCCACCGAATAAAGAAGATAATAAAATTACCATTTCAGCGTTTGAATTTAATGAAGAGGCATTTTCTAATAATAAGAAAGGACAAACATTTACTAACGCTTTAGATACATATAAAAATATTGGATAAAAGATTGTAGATAAAAGGGTTTTTAACGAAAAATCTAATCCTAAGAAGAATAATCCTAAAAAGAATAATACCCAGGTAATAATGGTGATAAGTACTTCTTTATCTAATATAGTAATAACATTACTTAAAGCAATCGCTAAACCTGAAACTCCCCCGGTAACTAAGTTAGTAGGTAAGATAAAAAGTTCTGTACCAAAGGCAAGAACAAAAGTACCAAGTAGCACCAAGAAAATATTCTTAATCACTAACTTTGGATTTAATTTCATCTGATTTAAATAAGAAGTTAATTTTTCTCTCATTTGTTTTTAACCTCCCATTTTAAATAAGCATATATCAATTCATCTAAATCTCCATCCAATACTCCATGGACATCACTTGTTTCATAATTGGAACGATTATCTTTAACCATGGTATAAGGACAGAAAACATAAGATCTAATTTGAGAACCCCATTCAATGTTTTTTTGTTCTCCTCTTAAAGCATCAAGTTCTTTTTGTTTCTTTTCTACTTCTAATTGATAGAGTTTGGATTTTAAAACATTCATCGCCATTTCTCTATTTTGGATTTGGCTTCTTTCAATTTGGCAAGTTACAACAATTCCGGTTGGAATATGAGTAATTCTAACTGCTGAGTCAGTTTTATTAACATTTTGACCACCGGCACCTTGAGAACGATATGTATCAATTCTTAAATCTTTTTCTTCTATCTTAATATCGATGGAATTATCCATTTGAGGAACTACATCGACCGAAGCAAAAGAAGTATGTCTTCTAGCGTTGGAATCAAAAGGTGAAATTCTTACAAGTCGATGAACACCTTTTTCTGATTTTAAATAACCATAAGCATTTTTACCTTTGATGATAAAATAAACAGATTTAATACCTGCATCAGAGGCTACTTGATAATCAAGTACTTGTAATTTCATATGATGAGATTCAGCATATCGAACATACATTCGATAAAGCATATCAGCCCAATCTTGTGATTCAGTTCCTCCAGCACCTGGATGGATTTCTAAAATTGCATTGCATGAATCAAATTTATTAGATAATAAAGTTTGGATTTCAAATTCTGATAAATCTTTTAATAGCTTTGTTATTTCTTCATCAAGAATATGATGCATGTCTTCATCATATTGATCTTTGATCATATCATAAGCATCGATACAATCTTTTAAACTTTTAGAAAGCGAAAAATACGAATTAGTAATTTCACTTAATCCGTTTTTTTCGTTCATTATTTCTAAAGCATGGGATTGGTCATCCCAAAAATTATCTTGAGAAATAATATTATCCAATTGTTTTATTTTTGCTTCTTTAGAAGCGATGTCAAAGTGAGTCACCTAGTTCTAAAAGGCTATTTTGAACTTTCGATATCCCTTGTTTAATTTCAAATAATTCTAGCATTATTGATTTTCTCCATTACTAGAAGATAGATTTTCATTTGTTGGAACTGGATTGATATTTTGAGCAGCTTGTTGAGCTTTCTTAAAATCATCTAATTCTTGTTGGCTTTGTGCTTTAGTTTGAGCCGCTAGAGCCATTTGTCTTCTTTCTAACTCCATTTCTTCTGGAGTTTTTAATCTAATTTCAACATGTAATAATGTATTAACTACTTGTTCTGCGATATTTAAAATCATTTCATTGAACATATCCCAACCTTCGTCGACATATGCTTTTAATGGATCTGATTGTGCATAGCTTCTTAAATGAATACCTTCTTTTAATTTAGCCATTGAGTCAATATGAGTTGTCCAGAATTTATCAACCGCGCGTAATGCTACCATCTTTTCAACTTCTGAAACAGCTTCTTTTGGCCATGAAGCTCTCTTTTTATTGTATTGTGAGAATAAGATTTCACCAATTTCATCACTTACTTCATCAATAGGTGCTTCGTCATAGCCTGTATAATCAAATGAACCTGGAGTTAAATATTTTGGTTCTAAGTTCTTCTTTAATAATTCACTTGATAAAACTGGGTTACGAGGATCACTTTCATCAATTGATTGTTCAACGATATGTTTACCAATAACTTTAAAGTAATTGTAGACGATATCATAAATATCTTCTGCGTATAATAAAGTATCTCTTTGAGCGTACATTGCTTCACGTTGTTGTCTTAAAACATCATCGTAGTCAAGTAATGATTTACGTGTATCAAAGTTTTGACCTTCAATCTTCTTTTGTGCAGAAGTAATCGCGTTCATAACCATCTTAGATTCAAGAGGTTCATCACCCATTTTTTCAAATAAGCCTCTTAAGTAATCAGGTGCGAATCTAACCATTAATTCATCATCAACAGAAATGTAGAATCTTGAATATCCTGGGTCACCTTGACGACCAGAACGGCCTCTTAATTGGTTATCAATACGACGTGATTCATTTCTTTCAGTACCTAAAACAGCAAGTCCGGCAGGAGCTTTTACTTTACCTGTTGGATCAGTAATTTCTTTAACACCAGGTCCAAGTTTAATATCAGTACCTCTACCAGCCATGTTAGTTGCGATAGTAATTGCGTTTAATTGACCAGCAAGTTCAACAATATGAGCTTCACGTTCATGGTTCTTTGCGTTTAATACTTCATGAGGTAAACCTTCTTTGTTTAACATATTATCAACAATTTCTGAATCTTCAACTGAAGGAGTACCAATTAAGATTGGTTGACCTAAAGCATGACGTGCTTTAACATCTTCAATTAAAGCTTTATATTTTGCATTCTTATTACCATAGACTAAATCAGTATCATCTAAACGTAAAATAGGTCTATTGGTTGGAATTGGAGTAACATGCATGTTATAAATCTTTTCAAATTCTTCTTCTTCAGTTTTTGCAGTACCTGTCATACCTGCAACTTTGTTATAAAGTCTAAAGAAGTTTTGGTATGTAATAGAAGCCATTGTAATAGTTTCTTGTTTAATCTTTACATGTTCTTTTGCTTGGATAGCTTGTTGTAAACCATCAGAATATTCTCTACCTTTCATGACACGGCCGGTGAATTGGTCAATAAGATGAATTTCATCATCTTTAACCATGTATTCAACATTCTTCTTCATGATGTAGTTAGCTTTTAATGCTTGGTGAATTCTATGGACGAGGTCATTATATTCAGGGTTATAAATATTTTTAACACCGAATGCGCGTTCTGCCGCGATAGAACCTTCATCAGTTAAAGAACAAGCTTTTGTTTTAACATCGATTGTAAAATCTCTTTCTTTCTTTAAAGATTTAACAAATCTATCGGCATATTCATATGTAGAAGCACTTGCTCTTTCACCACCAGAGATGATTAATGGAGTTCTTGATTCATCGATTAAAATAGAGTCAGCTTCATCAACAATCGCAAAATTTAATCCTCTTTGAACACGGCGTGAGACACTTTGAGCCATATTATCTCTTAAATAGTCAAAGCCTAATTCAGAGTTTGTTGTATAAGTAATATCTGCATTATAAGCAGCTTGTTTACCTGCAGTATCTTTTTCTCTTAAGTTACAATCGCAAGTTAAACCTAAGAAGTTATAAACTTTACCCATTTGTTCTGCGTCACGAGATGCAAGATATTCGTTAACTGTAACAACGTGAACACCTTTACCTTCAAGTGCGTTTAAATAAACTGCCATAGTCGCAGTTAAAGTTTTACCTTCACCAGTTTTCATTTCAGCGACGTCGCCTTCATTTAAAACAATCGCACCCATGATTTGAACTTTGAAAGGAAATTCATTTCTAACTCTATAACAAGCTTCTCTACAAACTGCATATGCTTCAGGAAGAATATCATCTAAAGTTGCACCTTTAGCAAGTAAATCTTTGAAATATGGAGTTTTAGCTTTTAATTCTTCATCGCTTAATTTACGAATTTCATCTTCATAAGACATGACAAGTTTAGCTTTCTTTTCAACTTTTTTTAAAGCTCTTTCGTCAACTCTTAATACTTTATCTAACCAATTACCCATTAATGTAACCTCCTATAAATGTAATTCACGTGTTATTATACACAAAATTATTTGCTATATAAATACTAAAGTATTTAATTTTCAATTTTTAAGAATGTCATTTTTTAGTCATTTTGATGTATTTATATTATTTTTATCTCAAATTAAGCAACCAATATAGCCTTATTCTTTCTTCTTATTTTGGTTAATAAAGTGCGTGTTTCTCGCTAAAACGAGGACTTTTATTTTCAAAGGATTATATAAAGAGACCAAAGAAATCGCCGCTTTTATTGAACTTCCTGAAGTTATAACATCATCAACAATTAAGACTTTTTTATTAGTTAAAGCCTCTCCATTTTTAATACCTAGTTTATCTTTTACTTTAATTCTTTCTTTAAAAGATAAATCAGATTGTTTAAAATCAACCTTTTTAAAGATGCATCTTTCCATTGGTAAAGATAAACTTTTAAATATTTCTACTACATGATTAAAACCTCTAGATTCATCATCCTCTTTAGTTGAAGGTAAAGGAACTAAGATATAACCATGATATTTTAATCTTAATAAATATTTAAACCTTTCTAAAAAGACATCTTTTAATTCTATGTCATAACATCCCTTAAATTGAAACAATAATTTTTTGATAAGTTCATCATATTCATAAATATAAAAATAAGATATTCCATTATCTTTAAAACTTTTCAATTTAGGATCAAAGGTATTAAAGCATTGTTGGCAAATACAAGGATTTAAAAAATAATGAAGTGAATCTTTTTTGATATCACAAAAGCAAATTTTGCATACGGGCATTATTATTCGCCTCCTTAATTTTATTTATTGCAGTGTCAACCATAGTATTTTCTTCTTTGCATAAAAAGATAACTTCCCCATCAAAAGCATCAATTTTTCTACCTACTCTTCCAGATATTTGAACTAATGCTGCATCAGTATAAATAGAAGAATCGGCATGATAGACAATAACTTGGATATTTTTTAAAGTAACTCCTCTTTCTAAAACAGAAGTAGTTACTAAATAATCAAATTTATTGTTCTTAAAATCGAAGATAATATCATTTCGATCTTTCTTTTTAGAATGAACAATTTTTCCACTTTTAACAAACATTTTTAAGATGGGATATAATCCTTCTGCTTCATAAATAGTCGGGCAAAAAACAAAGCATGGTTTATTTTCTTTTTTATATTGTTTTAATTTCTTTACAATATAAAATTCTTGTCCCATAGGTAAAATAATCTTTTTTGGTTCAATTAAAGGATGTTTATGATATCTAGCCATAAGAGAATAAATATTACCATTTTCTTTTTTGATTTTATCTTCCATCCACTTTAATGGAGTGGCGCTCATCATGATGTAATTACCCTTTATTGCCTTATCAAACATATTCATCAATGTTTCATTATTTGAATAAGGGAAAGCATCAGTTTCATCAATGATCAATAAATCAAAATAATCGATATAACGGAATAATTGATGGGTTGTACAAATAATTATTTCTCCTTCTAATTTTTCATGATGTCCTCCATAAACAGAAGTTATTTCAATATTTGGAAAAGCTTCTTTAATTCTAGGGGCTAATTCAATTACTACATCTTTTCTTGGAATAGCAAATCCCACTTGCAGAGAGTTACTTAAAGCATAAGCAATTGTTTTATAAACAAGTTCTGTTTTTCCCGCGCCGCATACAGCATAAATAAGAGTATTTTTACCCGCGGCAAAATTATCTCTAACACAAGAAGAGACTTCTTCTTGTTTCGGTGATAAAGGATAATTTAGTTTTTCTTGTATGGAACGAAAATTTTTCTTTTCCACTGGTTTAGCCATTTCTCCAATAAAAGAAATACACCTTCGACAATATTCTTTGCCATTTTTAATACCAAAATATCGTTTATCTTCACATCCACATTTTTCACATTTGAGCATAAAAAAACCTCCTATTAATAATAATTGGAGGTTTTAAGAAAAAATCCTAAATTAAAATTCAATTTTATTTACTCTATTGATGTGGCGTCCACCTTCAAATGGAGTATTTAAGAATAAATCAATATATTTCTTTGCTTGATCAATATTAGTATATTTTGCACCCATTGAAATCATATTTACATTGTTATGTTGTCTAGTTAAAACTGCAACATCTTCATTATAAATAAGACCACATCTAATGCCTTTATGTTTATTTGAAGCAATCATAATTCCTTCACCAGTAGTACAAATTACAATACCTCTTTCACAAGCACTAGTTTCTACATCATGTGCGACTTTATGAGCGAAATCGGGATAATCACATGAATCTAATGAATATGTTCCTTCATCGATGACTTCATGTCCTAATGATGTTAAATATGTTTTAACTTCCTCTTTTAATTTAAATCCTCCGTGATCGGAGCCAATTGCAATTTTCATTTATTCTTCCTCATATACTTTCTTTACTTCTTCTAAAGGAATGCTTCCTTTACGAACTAATGTAATTTCTTTTCCATCAAGAATAAAGATGCTTGAAGGAACACTAGATCTAGTATCACCTTTGACAACAACTGGAATAATTCCATCAAAGGTTTTACAAACATCTTCATAAGTTTTTAAAACAGGTTCACCGGAGATATTGGCGCTAGTGACCAACAAAGGTTTATGACAATCATGAATCAATTTTCTTACTTCATCATAATCTGGAACTCTTACGCCGATATATTTACTATTTAATTTAACCCAAGGATAAAGATGTTCTTTAGGCTTTAATAATAAAGTAATCTCTCCTGGCATAAATTTTTTAATTACTCTTTTAATTTCTGGAGTTACTTCTGCATAAAGACCAATATCATTAATGCTGGAGAGCATTAAGGTAAATGGTTTATCAGGATTTCTATTTTTTGCTTTAACTAAATTATTAAAAGCTTCTTCACTATCATAGACAACTCCAAGCCCATAGACAGTTTCAGTTGGAAATGACACTACTTGATTATTTAATAATGCCTCAATAATCTGATCATCTTCAAAACGAGTGTGGATTGTTTTCATAAATATAACCCTCCTAAGTTAATTATAGTTAACTAGGATACAAATTTAAATATTTTATCTTCTAATTAAGAATAAAAATCTAGTAAGTCCATTCATATCATTTTTAAATTCGTATTCAAAATCTGGTAAGTAAGTATTAATTAACAAAGTTAATCCCTTAACTAAATCAGGAGATATTTCAAAAGTTAATATCGCATGTTTATTCATAACCTTATTAACATTTTTAAAAATCTTTTCATAGATATCTAGTCCATGATTATCCGCGAATAAAGCCATATGCGGTTCATATTTTAAAACTGATTCTTGCACATAAGTATCTTTATCAATATAAGGGGGATTTGACGTTAAAACATCGTATTTATTATTTAAAACAGGTTCTAAGGTATCACCGTTATAGAAAGTAACATTACCTTTTAAATTCTTATTGTTATAACTAGCCACTTCTAAAGCATTGGCAGATAAATCAATAGAATCCACCTTAGATTCAGGATAAGATAAAGATAAGCTTATACAAATGCATCCACTTCCTGAGCCCACTTCTACAATAGAAGGATTAACCATCTTTTCTTTAGTGATAAGTTCTTTAGTATATAAAACTAATTCTTCAGTTTCATTGCGAGGGATTAAAGTATCTTTGGTAACTTTAAATTTATTACCTAAGAAATATCGATATCCTAAAACATATTCTACCGGCATACCTAAAAATAGAAGATTTAATTTTTCTAACACTAAATCTTCTTCATATTCTTTATTCTCATTTAATATATAGCTAATTTCATCTAAAGAAAATGTTTCCTTAATAAGATAGGTTATATCTTTTAAAGAAACATCTTGATAATTTTTAGATTTAATTGAAGCTTCTTTAACAATGTCTTTTAAAGGCTTAAGCATTGTATTTTTTAGCCTCAGTTTCCATTTTATCTTGTTGATCTGCGTTAATTAAAGCTTCGATAATTTCTTCAATATCGCCTTCCATAACACGGTCTAATTTTTGGATGGTAAAACCAATACGGTGGTCAGTTACACGGTTTTGAGGATAGTTGTATGTTCTAATTTTTTCACTTCTTTCACCTGTACCAACTTTTAAACGTCTTTCATTGCCAATTTTTTCATCTTGTTCAGCTTGTTTTTGAGCGTATAATTTTGCTTTTAACATATTCATCGCAATTTCTCTATTTTGAATTTGGCTTCTTTCAATTTGGCAAGAAACTACAGTACCTGTTGGCATATGAGTAATTCTAACTGCAGATTCAGTTTTGTTAACGTTTTGTCCACCTGCACCTTGTGAACGATATGTATCGATCTTTAAATCTTCGTTTCTAATTTCAATATCGATATCTTCACTTTCTGGCATAACTAAAACTGTCGCGGTAGAAGTATGAATTCTACCACCTGCTTCAGTAACAGGAACTCTTTGAACACGGTGTGCGCCACTTTCGAATTTTAATTTAGAATAAACAGAATCTCCCTTAACTGAGAAAACAACTTGTGAATATCCACCTGCTTCAGATGGAGAAGAGTCTAAAATTTGAATCTTCCATCCTTGAGTTTCTGCATATCTTACATACATTCTAAATAAGTCACCCGCGAAAATATTTGCTTCATCGCCACCGGCTGCACCTCTAATTTCACAGACGATGTTTTTATCATCGTTAGGATCTTTAGGTAAAAGCATAATCTTCATTTCATCGTATAAATTTTGTGTGCTTGTTGTTAATTCTTTAATAGTTTCTTTAGCAAATTCACTAATTTCTGGATCTGAATCTTGTGACATGATTTCTGAATCTTTTAAATCAGCCATCATCTTTTTATAATTTAAATAAGCATCATGAACTTCGCTTAAAGAAGCTCTTTCTTTGTTTAAAGCCGTTAATTTCTTAACATCAGATACGATTGTATCTTCGCATAAAAGTTTATCAATTTCATCAACTCTAAGTAAAATAGCTTCGAGTCTTTCAATCATTTTATCTTCCATTGTTATTTCCTCCCTTCAAAAGGCCTATAATATCATAGCAAAATAAACTAAGAAAATAAATATATTTATTTTTTAATTACAAAAGTTGTATAATCGCTTATAGAGGTAACAAATATGGATTATTATTTCTTTGACAAAGACAATTGTTTAGTATCAATCGCAAATTCTATCTTGCTACATTTTACAGGTGAAAGTTTTCATGCACCACATAAGCAATTAACTCAAATATTAAACGAAAAACCATACAAAAAAGTATGCATCATGCTATTTGATGGCATGGGTAAATCAATTCAAGAAGCACATTTAAAAGAAAATGATTATCTTTTAAGAAAAAAAGCTTTTGAAATTTCTAGCACTTTCCCTCCAACTACTGCCGCGGCCACTACATCAATTACTACTGGTAAATATCCTATCGAGACAGGATTTTTAGGTTGGCAACAATATTTTAAACAACATAATTTAGTCGTAGAAATGTTTACCAATTGTTCTGCCGCGACGGGAGAAAAAATTAAAGGTCCTTTCTTGAGTGATACTTATTGTCCAAATGAGAAAATATGGGAGATTTTAGCGAAAAACGGCACTTATTCTAAACCTTTATATCCATCTAGTATCGACCCATTAGGTCCTAAAGATTTAAAAGAATTCTTTGAAGTAGCCAATGTTTATATGAAGCATGAAGGCAGTCATTTTTATTATATGTATCATCCTTATCCAGATAGTTTAATCCATATGTATGGAACTAAAGCTAAAGAAGTTCATGAATGCGTAAAATATATTAACAAAGAAGTGGCTAAACTTGCCAAAGAGAATAAAGATAATTTAATTATTGTTCTTGCCGATCATTCTTTAGTTGATTCTAAATGGTTTAATATCTATGAGCATGAAGATTTCTCTTCTACTTTAAAAATCATGCATTCATTAGATTCAAGAAGTTGCTTTTTCCATGTAAAAGAAGGTCAAAAAGATAATTTTGTTAAAGTTTTCAACAAATATTATGGTCCATATTTTAAGTTATTTACTAAAGAAGAAGTAGTCAATATGAAATTCTTTGGCGAAGGAGAAAAACATCCTAATTTTGATGATTTCTTAGGTGATTTTATGGCTACTTCCATTTCTGAATATGGTTTTACTGTCAAAAAAGATAATTATATGAAAGGGGCTCATTCCGGCTCTTTAAAAGAAGAATCCATCATCAATGTAGCGATCTTAAACCGTTAAGAGACTTCGCTAACATTAAGGACATTTTTATTTTAAATACAACTTAAAAGTTGTATAATCTTTTTGGGTGATTTAAAAATGTCTTATAAAGCTTTATATCGTACATATCGTCCTTCTACCTTTGAAGCAGTCGCAGGTCAAGGACATGTCGTAAAAACATTACAAAACGCAATCAAAGAGAACAAGATTGCACATGCATATTTATTCTGTGGTCCTCGTGGAACTGGTAAAACTTCCATGGCAAGATTATTTGCCAAGGCTTTAAACTGTGAAGAAGGTTTTGGCTGCCAATGTAATAAATGCGCCAACTGTTTATCTTTAATGGAAGGTTCTCATCCTGATGTTATCGAATTAGACGCGGCTAGTAATCGTGGTATTGACGACATCAGAGATTTAATCGCAAAAGTCAAATACGCACCTAGTTTAGGTAGATATAAAATATATATTATCGATGAAGTTCATATGATGACTAATGAAGCATTCAATGCTTTATTAAAAACATTAGAAGAACCACCATCCAATGTCGTATTTATTCTTTGTACAACCGAACCATATAAATTAATGCCTACTATTTTATCAAGAGTTCAAAGATATGATTTTTCTAAAGTATCTGACATTGATTTATTAAACAATTTAAAAATGATTGTTACAAAAGAAAACGTTGAAGCAAGTGAAGAAGCTTTAAAATTAATCGTTTCTTTATCCGACGGGGGAGTTAGAGATTCATTATCGATGTTAGATCAAGCAATTGCTTATTCTGGAAACGTCTTAACTTTAGATAAAGTCCAAGAATTATATGGTTTAACTTCTACTGATGAAAAACTTGATTTATTAAATTTAGTTTGTAAATCAAAGGTTAAAGAATTCATGGATAAACTTGATTCTTTTATCTCTCATGGTATTGATATTAAACGTTTAACAAGCGATTTAATTGATATATGTAAAGATATTTTAATTTATAAAAACACTAACGATGTATCAATTTTAAAAATATTATCTTCTTCCCAAGTAACATCTTTAACTATTTCTAAAGAAGATGCTTTAACAATGTTAAATATTTTATTAGATACATATTCACAATATCGTTATGTATCAAATATCAATTCATTAATTGAAATTGCATTATTAAAGATTTCAAGTTCTTGTAACAAAGTCCAAGAAGAACCAAAAGTTATTGTTAAAGAAGTCGTAAAAGAAGTAATCAAAGAAGTCCCTACTCCAGTTATTAATGAATTAAACGTTCCAAAAACTGAAGAAGTTAAAAAGACTCCTGAAGTTCATTTAGATAACATAGAAGAAGTAAAACCAAGTTCTTCATCTACACAAGAATTAGAAATGTTAGATATTCCTACTCCAGTGGTCAAAAGAAGCTCATATGAAATTCCTCCAATGGTAGATAATGGAGAAGAATATGTTCTTTCTGAAGAAGAAACATTAAACTTCATGTTACAAGGCAATAAAATTGAAAAAGATCGCATCAAGAATTTATGGGGTGATTTATCTTCCTATTTAACTTCTGAATCTTTAGGTCAATATGCCGCGGCATTAAAACAATGCACACCAGGCATTCTATCTAAGAATGTATTAATTCTCGTTGCCAATTTTAAGAATATCGCAAGTAAGATTGCTATTTTAGAAAACCAAAAAGGTTTTTCAAAAGTCATTGAATTAATCACTGGTTCTAAATATTTAGTACTAGTTTTAACTAGCCAAGATTGTGCATTAAGAATTCAAAAATTTACAAATTTAAAACAAGCTAATAAACTTCCTTCTATTCAAGAAGTTGAATATAGCTATGATGAAGAAACAAATCAAATAATTAAGAAATAAGGAGAGAAACAATGAACATTAACCAAATGATGGCTCAAGCACAAAAGATGCAAAGAGAAATGGAAAAGAAACAAAAACAATTAGAAGAAACACTTTTTGAATATGAATCAAATGGAGGTGCGATTAAAGTCTCTATTTATGGTTCTAGACAATTAGAAAAAATTGAAATTGACCAAGATGCAATTGATCCAAGTGAAAAAGAAATGCTTGAAGATATGATTAAAATCGCGATTAATGAAGCTATTGCTAAAATTGATAATGAACAAGCTAAAATTCAACAAGCAATGGCTAATTCAATGAAATTACCATTCTAATTATGAAAGAGTTAGTTACAATCACTAATTTAATTGAATCTTTAAGAAAACTACCAGGGGTTGGATATAAATCTGCCGAAAGAATGGCATATCAAATTCTTGATATGAAGCAAGAATCAATCAATTCCTTTATCTCTTCAATGGAAGATGTTAAAACAAGAATCTCCATTTGCCCAATATGTGGATGTTACAAAGAAGATGGCTTATGCCCTATTTGTGATGATGAAGAAAGAAATGATGATACCATTGTCGTAGTTTCTTATTTTAAAGATGTTTTAGCTTTTGAAAAGTTAAAATCATTTCATGGTAAATACCATGTCTTAAATGGTTCAATATCTCCAACTAAAGGAATTGGTATCAATGATATTAATTTCGCTTCTTTATTAAAAAGAATTGAAAATGGTTCTATTAAAGAATTAATTCTTGCCACTTCACCTAATTTAGAAGGAGAAACAACCGCATTATACATTGAAAAACTATTAGAAAAATATCCTTTAACTATCTCTAGACTAGCTTATGGTTTACCAATGGGTTCTCAACTTGATTATGCAGATGAACTCACTTTAACTAAAGCTCTAGAAGGAAGAAAAGTGATAAGAAAGGATTAATATGTCACTATTTATTACTCTTGAAGGTCCTGAAGGTTCAGGAAAAACATCCGCGATAAATGCAGTAAAAGAAATCTTGGAAGCAAAAGGTCATCAAATTGTCATGACTCGTGAGCCAGGTGGTACACCAATTTCTGAACAAATTAGAGAAGTCATCTTAAACAAAGAAAACACTGCGATGGATTATCGTACAGAAGCTTTATTATATGCCGCGAGTAGAAGACAGCACTTAGTTGAAAAAATTTGGCCAAGTGTTAAAGAAGGTAAGATTGTTATTTGTGATCGTTATTTAGATTCTTCTTTAGCATATCAAGGTTTTGCTAGAAATCTTGGCATTGAAGATATTTTAAAGATTAATATGTACGCCACCGAAAACACATTCCCAGATTTAACATTACTTTTTGATTTAGACCCTGAAATTGGTCTAAGTAGAATTAATGCCGATAAAAATCGTGAAGTTAATCGTTTAGATTTAGAAAAATTATCCTTTCATAAAAAGGTCAGAGAAGGATACTTATCTCTCGCAAAAATGTATCCAAGTAGATTTGTTATTATTGACGCTTCTAAATCAAAAGAAGAAGTTGTAAAACAAACTCTAAAAGCAATAGAAGAAAGATTAAAGAAATAAGATGGATTTTAAAAAGTATTTACTTTCATATCAAACTCGCGTTAGTAACACCTTTATTAACGCCAAAAGACATAACAAGGTCGCACAAACTTATCTTATTAAAGGAAGTGACGGCGCCCCAGTTTTTGAATGCGCTAGATTCTTAGCCAAGTCTTTAGTATGCGATGAAGAACAAGATTTAGCCTGTGATACATGCATGTCTTGCATCCGTTTTGATGAAGGTAATTACACTGATATTAAAATTCTTGATGCTTCTAAAACTAGTATCAAAGTAAGTGATATTGAAGAATTACAAACTTTCTTATCAGAATCATCTTTAGAAAGAAAAGGTATTAAGATTTATATTATTAATCTAATTGAAAACCTCTCTAATGAAGTTATTAATGCTTTATTAAAAACATTAGAAGAACCTAATTCTAATACATATGCATTATTAACTACTTTAAATGATACCAAGGTTTTACCTACTATTATTTCTAGAGCCCAAGTTTTAACTCTTCTACCAGTTGATAAAAATATCTTATTAGATGAATTAAAAGATACTTCGTTAGAAGAAATAGATAAAGAATTATTATCTTGTGTTTATAAAGATAAAGAAACAATTATGTCAGAAGCAAATGATGAATCTTATTTAAAAGTAAAATCTGCAATATTAGATACTATTGAAACATTAGTTTCTAAACCTAAATCAATTCTTTTCCAATTAGAACAAGTCTATTTATCTAAAACTAAAAAAGATTTATTCATTGATTCAAAAGAAGAAGTAAGATTATTTATTGACTTACTATCAATTGTATTTAAAGATATTATGTATCTTAATATTGGAAAAGAAATATCTTTAAAATCCCAAGAAGAAAAATTATTAAAAATAAAAGACTTATTTAAAGATGTCGAATCAATCTATCTAGAAATCATGCTAGTTAGAAGTAAAATAGATTTAAATGTCTATAAACCATTAATCTTAGAACACATCTTTATTAAAATATTAGAAGGAGAAAAATAGCATGAGTGAAAATACTAAATTATTAGTTAAAATCTATGTCTTAGCTTTAGAAAAGCCAATGTTTTTTATCACTGATGATGAGACATTGAAGCAAGACGATTTAGCGATTGTTGAAACAACTAGAGGAATTGAATTAGGACGTGTTATGGAATCTCCTAAACAAAGACAAATCGATAATCCTGAAACTTATCCTACATACGTTAAAAAAGGTACTTCTTTAGATTTAACTACTTATAATTTAAACAAAGAAAAAGCAAAACAAAACATTAAAGAAATCCAAAAATACGCGGATAATTTAAAGCTTGATATGAAGGTTATCACATGTGAATACATGTTAGATGCATCAAAGATTATCATTTATTACACTGCAGAAAATCGTGTTGATTTCCGTGAATTATTAAAGAATTTAGCGACATTATTAAGATGCCGTATTGAATTAAGACAAGTTGGTACAAGAGACAAAGCTAAAATGATCGGTGGTATTGGCATCTGCGGACTTAAACTTTGCTGTTCCACTTTCTTAAATGAATTCGATGGTATTTCTATTACGATGGCTAAAAACCAAATGCTAGCTTTAAATATTCCTAAATTATCAGGACATTGTGGAAAACTTATCTGTTGCTTAAAATATGAAAATGAAGCATATACTGATTTACAAAAATCACTTCCTCGTATTGGTTCAAAAGTTAAATATAATGATGCGATTTATAAAATTACATCAATGAATGTCATCACCAAAACCATTAGATTAGAAAACAAAGAAAATATTCTTTCTGTCGCTTATGATGAAATAAAAGATTGCATTATGCCTCGAGATGAAAATTCTAACTCTCAATATGTCAATCAACAATATAATCATGGACAAAACAAGAAACCATATAACAACAAATTCAACAATTCTAAATCATCACATGGAGATAACAAAGATGAAAAGAACTAAGTCTTTTGAAAATAATGAACCTATTTTATATTTAGTCGCAACGCCAATTGGTAATACCAAAGAAATATCTTCTAGAGCCTTAGAAATCCTTAATGAGGTATCTTTTGTCGCTTCTGAAGATACAAGAACTACCGCGAGTTTACTTCGTTTATATGGCATTTCTAAGCCATCTATTGCTTGTCATGAGCACAATGAAAATGAAGCGAGTGAAAAAATTGTCAATCTAATCAAAGAAGGTCATTCAATCGCGATGACTTCTGATGCTGGTTATCCTGGCATTTCTGATCCAGGTGCAAGACTTGTTAAAAAATGTATTGAAAATGATATCCCTGTTTCCATTGTTAATGGTGCGAATGCTTTTATTCCAGCATTAGTCGGTTCAGGACTAGACACAACTCATTTCTATTTCCATGGATTTTTAAACGCAAAATCTAGTATACGAAAGAAAGAATTAGAAGAATTAAAATCATTAACTATGACTTTAATTTTCTATGAATCACCTCATCGTATCAATGAAACATTAAATGATTTATTAACCGTATTTGGTCCTAGAGAAGTCTCTATCGCTAGAGAAATTACTAAATTACATGAAGAATATATCCGTGGTAAATTAGATGAATTAGTAGAAATTGATCCAAGCACTTTAAAAGGTGAAATGGTTATTGTCGTTGAAGGTAATAAAGAAGTAAAGGTCTTAAGTGAAGAAGATATTAAAACTCTTTTAAGACAAGAATTAGAAGAAGGAAAATCATTAAAAGACGCGATAAAAGGAGTAAGCCAAGCCTACTCCTTAAAAAAGAATATCGTTTATGATATCGCAACTAAGCTTTAAAGTTTAGTTGCTTTTTTATTGTGATTTTATCTTGATAGATAACATCAATGCCGATATATAATGCGCTGAAGAATAATAATCCAACACCAAATCCAATCATACCATTTCTTAATTTAGGTGTAACATAATTTAATGTATATGAATAATTACCATCTTCTGCAACAAAGGATAAGAATCCTCCTTGTGCTTTATATAATTTTACACTGGAAGAATTACCACTTTCATCACTTCTAGTCAATGACCATCCTTCATCGTAAGGAATTGTTAATACCACCATCTTAGGTGCGTCATAATTTGAAGTAAATGTGACATCATTAACACCGATATTAATATCTTGTAATGAGTTTTGTTTTAATGTATCAATGTTTGCTTTATAACTATCATAATATTGGAAAGTAATATTAGGTTTAGCAAATTGCGCTCCTGCATCGAATGTATCATAAGCTCTTACAATAATTCTTGTAACTTGAGAAGAGACATAGAATCCTCGATCATTTTTCCAATCGTAAGATTTTCCTCCATAGTTATGAGTCATATGAATATCGCTTGCAAGTTCTACTTCATTGCCGTTTTCATCTTCACCATATAATGTGATCATTAAGTTTTCACCCATTCTTCCACATACTGTGACATATGCTCCTCCACGGGTAGCAGCTTCAGAAGCAATATTTAAAGATTTAACATCAACATCCATATATGAATTCCAATAGATTTGTTTTCCATATGCTGGATATTTAACTGGTGTAGCATAATCTAAAGCAATACCCTTATCATGATCCCATTCTTGAATATAGACATCTATTTTGTTATTTGGAACATTAACAACCGTTACATCATCACGGAAATTTGTATTTTGTGTAACTAATACATATTGATTAAATACACCTGGATATTTTGTAGTAATTTCTTCTATATCTTCTGTATCTAAAATCGCACCATGGACATATCCATATTCGTTTTGAATAACATTTCCTCGATATGTACCACCTGTATAAGAATCAGTTGTGGAAATATTAGTTGCGTTATACATATCATTGAAAGCAAAGCCTAAATTGACAAAGTTTTTATTTTCATATAAGACATTAATATCATCTCTAGCAATTTCTTCATAACCAAATGGGATATTTTTATCTTCGTATGAGCTTGTAACTACTTGGATTGAAGTATTATCACTAAAGATGGCGTTATATGCTTTCCCACCATCAAGTTTTTGTAATGTAGTAAGAGTTTTACCCACAGAAGAAGTTAATACTCCTTGATAAGCAGGTAGATTGAATGTGACTCCATCAAATGCCCATTTACCATCAACAATGCTAACAGTAATTGTATTTCTATCAACATCATCTAATAATTTTAAATCATAAGATTTTATTTCACCTTTAGAGTTAATGAATTTAACGACGTAGATATCATATGAAGATGAATTTTCTTTTACATCAACGCTATAGATGATATATTCATCAGAATTAGTAATAGATGTATAAGGGAAAGCTTCAATGTTTGTTGCAATATCACCTGTATAGAATAAATTACCTTTTAATGTGAGAATATTACCTTTACCACGATTTAAACGTGAATCATTCGAATTAACAATATAATATTTAACGCCTAAGAATGTATCTAAGTTCGCTCTTTTTTCATGAGCTCCCATCGACCAACCATCTCTAGAATAACAAATTCTTGACCAGTTATTAAAATCAGTAGTTTCAAAATTATAAATAGAATGGAATGCTCCAAGTCCCCTGTAAGATTCGACCATACCTAAGTTATTCGCGTCACGATCCGCGGAAGAAGAATAAATACGATAATATGTTTTATCTTCATTCTTGATATTGTTGATCATTCTAATTTCAGATTGAGTAGAATCATATCCTCCGTATAAAGAAGCATAATCAACTGTGCCTTGACCTTGGACTAATACATTACCTACAACAATAGCTTCAATAGCCACTGCCCAAGTAATTCCTTTCTTAAAGCGTCTATTTTTACATCTAAAGTTAAGATATAAATACATTAAGAAAGTATAAATCATTGTGATTATTGCATAATATTTTCTTTCATCTAATGTTTTAGAAGACATTGTTCCTTGATATTCTAATGCTTTGATAAACATGAATATTTGTAAACCAATAATGCATACTGCAGATATATCAAAATACCATCTCTTCATCTCATTAATCTTATCTAATGAAATGCCTACATAAAGTGCCATGGAAACAACTACAAATAATTGCCATCTTCCATACATAACGGAAGTAAAACCAGTAAAGCAATAATAGAAGAAAGGCGCGAATAACATTCCTACCATTCCAATAAATCCAATGACATGAGAGACTCTTTTTTCTTTAATACTTTGAATTAATGAAGGAATAACCATCAATGTTAAAGGAGTATATAAGAAGATTGAACAGTTTGTATTATCATAACCTGAATTAACAAACAATGTAGAATCATAACAAGATACTGGAGGGAATAAATAAGAAATTACAGGGTACATGTAATATTTAGTCGCCGATGATCCTTGGAAAGTAAACATCTTTTGAAGTATTGCTTTTAATGTTTCATTGGCATCATTTCCTTGTCCCGCTTTTAATTGGCTAAATAATTGTCTATAAAGGGTTAATAATGTATCTAAATATCCACCTTCTCCGCCGCTTCTGGATGATTGTAAAGCAACATGGAAAGCTGGAAATAAGATTAAAGCAGATAAACACATTGCAGTAACATAACAAGCAAGACCTAAACCAATAATTAAGCCTCTTTCTTTGCCAGTATAAGTTTTCCACAATTGGAAATATCTAAATATTGCATAGATGACGCTGCAAAAGCAAGTCATAATAAAGAAGAAGTAATTAGTCATTGCAGTGATAAATAAAGCAACAACTAAATATCTAGTTTTCTTTTCTTTAAATAATATTTCTAGTCCATAAATGACTAAAGGGAATAATACTGCAACTTCCAAGAAGTGGTTAAACCATAAATAATATAATCCCCATCCGGAGAATGCATAAGCTATTCCGACAATTTTAGAAGAGTCTTCTTTGACTCCCATATAATTTAATAATTTCTTCATTACTAAGCCAGCAAGAACAAACTTAGTCATAATTAAGAATGCTTGTCCTTGAGGCACCAATGCTCTTGGTAAAAGTAGTACTGGTAAGAAGAAGATATTCCATAAATAATAGAAAGTGTTAGAACCAATATTGTTCGCACCTAAATAGGTATTATCATCCCATAATGGGAAATGACCAGTTGATAAAGCTGTCCACCAATCATCATAACCATTGTAATAAAATGGTATTTCTTGTAATTTAAAATCACCAGAGACAGGAATAGTAAAATAATTAGTAAATAATGTAAATCCGAATATACATAAAGCAAGTATGTATAATAATGCGACAAATTTACGATTACCTTTGGATAAGAATTTGTCTATTTTCGCAAGTATGACATTTTTATTTAATTCATTTAATTTAGCTTCGAGTGAATTTAATCCATCCATTAAGGCGTTTCTAATATTATTCATCATATTGGTGTCCTCCTTTCTATTTATGGTAAGTTTCATTGTTATTTATTTTAAATGCACGATAGATTTGTTCTAAGATAATAACTCTTGTCATTTGGTGAGTGAATGTCATTGGTGAAAGTTTTAATTTGAATTTAGATATCTTTCTTAATTCATCGCTGACACCTAATGATCCTCCAATGACAAAGTCGATACAAGAATAACCTTCTGTCATTATCTTATTGAGTTTCTTACTAAATTCGATACTATCGATTTCTTGACCATGTAAATCAAGCAAGATTACATAATCTTTATCGTTGATATATTTTAAAATATTTTGACCTTCTTTATAAATGATCATTTCATCTTCTTTAGAAGAAGAATTATCTTTAATCTTTTCTTCATTTACTTCAATAACGCTTACTTTCGCGTATTTTGAAAGTCTTTTTAAATATTCATCAACTTCATCTTTATGAAATTTCTCTTTTAATTTTCCAACAACTAATAATCTAATATTAACCATATTATTTTTTCAAGTTGCCTCCTGATACTATTTCATGTTGAGATGCACATCTAATATCATAATTAGAGAAATCCACATCTCTTTTTTCAAATTCTTCTTGGTAATCTAATAATGCTTGTTCAGGGGTATTGGCATCTTCTGACAAGTGAGCAAGAATAATTTGTTTTGTTCTACTTCCAATTACATCACACATGTAATTAGCAGAATCAACATTTGATAAATGGCCTTCATCACCAAGTACACGCTTGATAAGTGAAGCACTTCTTTTGGAATTAATTTCCATTCTAACATTATGATTTGATTCAATAATGTAATAATCTGCGTTATTAATTAAATCAACAACTCTTTCAAATAAATATCCAGTGTCAGTGATATAAACTAATTTTTCTTCTTCATCTTCTAAGATAAATCCAATTGAACCTGGTGCATCATGTGATGTAGGTAAACAAGTAATCTTGAATCCTGCGATAAAATAATCATTATATGGTTCAATTAAATTTTCTACTGGTATATCTAAGTTAACTAATTTAGTTGTATAAATTTTTTCATGAGTAGGAAATGCTTTTTCAATACCTGAAATATGGTCTCCATGATCATGAGTGACTAATAATGCTTCAATATCATCAAGAGTTAAATTATATTGACTTAAATAATTAACTAACTTCTTTCTAGAAATACCATCATCAATTAAGATGTGATGATTATTAGAAATAATTAATGTACAATTTCCTTTTGAACCTGATTCGAATATATGAAATTCCATCTAATTATTCCTCGTAAGATTTATTTTCAACAACATTTTCAACGAATAAACCAATATCCATTAAAAATGAGAAAGATACAATACCTGTTCTACCATTACGGTTTTTAGCAATACTAATTTTTGTTGGTACTGCATTTTCAAATGGGCTTCTATTTAAGTCGATGACTTCATTTTCAGTCTTCTTCATTTCTTCTGCGTTTTGATAGTTTTCACGGTAAATAAACATAACCTTATCTGCATCTTGTTCAATAGAACCAGAGTCTCTTAAGTCAGATAATTTAGGCATCTTATCCGCGGCAGTTCTTTTTTCGTTATCACGAGATAATTGTGATAAACAAATAATAGGTACTTCCATTTCACGAGCGATTGCTTTTAATTGACGTGAAATATCCGCGACTTCATTTTGTCTTGAATCGTATTTTTCATTAGTGGTAATTAAACCTAAATAGTCGATAAATATCGCTCCTAGATCAGGATTTGCTGCCTTAAGTCTTTGAACTTTTGTTTTAATATCAGAGATTTTTGCAGCTGGAGTATCATCGATTAATAATTTATTATTTTTAATTGCTTTAACTGCATTTTCAATTTGAAGTAAATCATCTGGAGTTAATTTTTTAGTATCTTGGAATTTTCCAGAATTAACTTGGCTTGTAAATGCAAGCATTCTTGTAACCATTGCTTTAGCTTCCATTTCAAGTGAGAAGAAAGCGATAGTTCTTCCTGTTGTATCTGCAGCACGATAAGCTAAATTTAATGCGAAAGCTGTTTTACCAACAGAAGGACGAGCTGCGAGAATAATAAATTCACCTGGTGACCAACCTTGGGTATAAGCATCTAATAAAGAATAATTAGATTTAACTTTTTCTAGTTTTTTATCTTTTCCTCCAATGGTGATTTCTGAAGCAATTTTTTCAGCAATATCACCAGTGGAAATAAATTCAGAAACTCTTCTTGCTTGAGTTACTTTTAAAATTTGATTTTCACATGTTGCGACATATTGACCAACATCAGAGAATGTTTTAGTTTCAAAGCCTTTAATACAATCTTCCATTTGAAGAATTAATCTTCTTGATAAAGTTAAATCTTGTAATGTATTACGATGATAAATTGCGTTTCGATCACCTAAATAACAATCAAGAATTTCTTTAATATAATCTAATCCACCAATCGAAGTTAAAGCCTTCATATTAACATCTAATTCATTTGTTAAAGAAGCGATATCTAAAGGGATAGAATTCTTTCTAATGTTTTTAATCGCTCTTAAGATTAAAGCATTTTTACTAGGTTCAGGCTTTCTTTTATTGGTTGCATTTGGATTATAGAAATCTTCTTCGGTCAATTGATCGGCAAGTTCTGTTACAATCGCTTGATCTGGAGATTGAAGAATGGAAGCTAAAACTACTCGCTCGGATTCTTCATTGTGTGGTAAATTATCCATTTTATCACCTACTTTTTCTCAGATACATGGACTCTAATAGTTGCGACAACATCCTTGAATAATTCAACTTTTAAGTTTGTATAACCAAAAGCATTGCAAGGATATTTGTCTAAGAATTTTCTTTTATCGACAACAATATCATATTTTTCTTTTAATTCATTAACGATTTCTTTAGTAGAAATAGTTCCCATCATACGGCCATCTTTAGAACCAGTTGCTTGGAATTCTAAAACGATTGTTTTTAATTTTTCTGCAACTTCACGAGCTTCTTGTTGTTTTTTTGCAAATTCTTCTTTTTCTTCTTGGATATGTTGATCACGTTTATAAATTTCAGTAGTTGTTGATCTAACTGCAAGTTTTCTAGGAATTAAATAGTTAGTTGCGTATCCATCGGAAACTTCAACAATTTGGTTTTTCTTACCAATATTTCTAACATCTTGTAATAAAATAACTTTCATATTAATCTTTCTCCTTATCATCTTCACTATAATTTCTACTTTGTTCAAGGTAGTCATCTAATATTTCAAGTAATTCTTCTTTTACTTGTTGAACACTCTTATCACGGAATTGTCCAGCTGCCGCGGCAAAGTGTCCTCCTCCACCCATTTTTTCAGTTAAGAATTGAACGTTGACCGTTCCATCACTTCTCGCGGATAAACCTGTTGTATTTTCACCAATCTTACCAATACAGAAGCAAGCGTTAACACCTTTAATTTCAAGAGTGTCTTGAGCGACAATGGAAATCATTGTTCTATCAATTGGATCACCATCATCATATGCACAAATAACAATTCCAGTATATGGGAAATATGCAGTTGCCATAATCTTAATCTTTAAGTTATGCTCTTCAAATTCTTCTTTTAAGAATGAGTTAGCGATTAAATTATCCGCGCCAAAATCTTTTAAGAAATAAGATGCATCATATGTTGATTTAGATGTCTTATTACGATAATGGTTAGTATCAAGTAAGATACCTGCAAGCATCATATTCGCAACATTTTCAGGAATGATAATACGTTTATCTAAACGTTTAATCATATCCGCACATAATTCAGATGCACTAGAAGCACTTGGTTCAATAAAAGTAATAACTGGATTTTCAATCATTTCCGCATCACGTCTATGGTGATCGATAACTGCGATTTTTGAACATGCATCAATTAAATTAGATGCCATTGCCATAAGTGGCTTATGGAAATCAGTACAAATGAGTAATGAATCTTTAGTCATATTTTCTAAACAATCACGAGGTGACATTGTAATTTCTTTAATTTCTTCTCGAGAGAATGTTTGTTTAAATGCTTGTCTGGTTTTTGGTTCAGTTAAATTTTCATCATAAACCATATAAACTTCTTTGCCTAATTGTTTTGCAATTGTATAAAAACCTAAGCATGAACCAATCGCATCTAAGTCAGCAGTTGAATGTCCCATGACAAAGATCTTATCTGCATCAAGCATGTAAGTTTCAAGTTGTTTTGCAGTCCACTTAACTTTAGTTTGTGATCTAGTTGATTTAGCTTCAGTTTTACCACCGATGAATATTAATTTTTTACCATATTCTTCAATGACAGCTTGGTCACCACCACGAGAAGCACAAACATCAATCGCATCAGAGGCTAATTCGTTTAATTTGATATAATCAGTTGTACCTAAACCAATACCAACTGAAATGGTCAAATCAATTTCTTCTTCCTTAGAAATTCTTCTTACATCGTTTAATAAAGAAATATTATCTTCCTTCATTCTTTCATATTGTGCATAGTTTGCGACTAAAGAATATGAATCAGATCTAATTTTTCTTACTAAGAAACCATATTTCTTTGCATAATCGAAAATAGCTTTTTGTAAACTAGACATGATGTCATTCCATTTACCTTCATTATCTAAAGAAGCATTATCTTGATAATCATCAATAGTAATTAAGCCAATAACAGGTGCATGGTCTGCTGCATATTTTTCCATTGTGGCTAATTGAGTAATTTCTTTGAAAATAAATAAGTTTGCATCTTTAATATGTTTGACTGAATAAACACGATTATCAATTTCAATTTTAATTGGGCCTTTATTTTTATCTTGTAAAGGAATTAACTCATCATTCCATTGATAAATATTTTGATCAACAATCTTGTCTTTTGACTTATTAAACCATTCATTAGTCCAAATAACGCAGTCATTATCATCAACAACCATGATACCCATTTGACCAAAGTTATATACTTCTTGAATACCTTCACCAACAATTTCAACTGTTGATACATCATTTTTTTGTTTAGCCTTCATCACTCTTGATAAAGCAAAAATTAATAATATTGCATCTAATAAAATAACGCCGCATAAAACAATGATGGATATTTCTACCATGTGATCATAACTAAATGTGTGTAATAAAAACAATACTGCCGCACCTAATATTTCT
>CAVJGK010000005.1:0-31881 GCA_963648895.1 Lachnospiraceae bacterium
AATGAAATTAATAAAACGTGAATATTATTTAAATAAATTAATTAATGTTATTTCTACACCTGACATAAAGGTTATTACAGGCATAAGAAGATGTGGAAAATCCAAACTTTTAGATTCTTTTAAAACGTATATCGAAGAAAATATTCAAGATTACAATATTATACAAATAAATTTCAATTTACCTAATTATGATAATTTATTAACATATCATGCTCTATATGAATATATAGAAAATCATTATAAAGAAGGAAAAAGCAATTTTGTAATTATAGATGAAATTCAAATGTGTGAAGGTTTTGAAAAAGCTATAAACTGGCTTCATGCATCTGAAAAATACGATATTTATATCACAGGATCAAACGCATTCTTACTTAGTTCAGATTTAGCGACTTTATTTACTGGACGTACATTCGAAATAAAAGTTTATCCTTTCTCTTTCCAAGAATATTTAAATTATTTTAATTACAATGATCAATATGAAGCATTTAATAATTATATGCTAGAAGGTGGGATGGCAGGATCTTATCTATACAAAGATTCTGAATCAAAATATGATTATATCGCGGATGTTTTTGACACTTTAATAATTCGTGACATAAGACAAAAATACAAAATTAGAAATGTTCCACTCTTAGAAAAAGTGGTCGACTATTTAATGGATAACATATCAAATTTATCTTCAGCAAGAAATATCACAAATAATTTAGAAAGTACTAATGAAAAAGTAAATCACACTACAATTTATTCTTATATGCAATATTTGTGCAATGCTTTTGCTTTTTACAAAATTAGAAGATATGACATCAAAGGAAAAAAATACCTTTCGAGCAACGATAAATATTATTTAAGTGATCACGCTTTTAGATACGCCAAACTAGGAACAAAAAATTTAGATACTGGTCGCATATTAGAAAATATAGTAGCGATTGAATTACTTCGTAGAGGTTATGAAGTTTATGTAGGTATACTATACAAAAAAGAAATAGATTTTGTCGCGATTAAAAGAAACGAAAAAATCTATATTCAAGTATCGGATAATATAAGCGATGAAAAAACATTTTCTAGAGAAGTATCACCACTTTTACAAATAAAAGACGCATATCCTAAAATCGTTATTGCAAGAACAAGAAATCAAGAATATCAATATGAAGGAATCAATATAATTGATATTTCAGATTGGCTTTTAAAAAAATAGTTAAAAGTTTCAAATCAAATATATGTCAAAATAAAAACCAAGAAGATTATAAAGTCAACTTTAAAGGTTACTTTATTATTCCTCTTGGTTTTTTTCATCTTAAAGCCCTTTAATAAAGAAGCTTTGATTAATTTATATTTTATTCAAATTCAATTGTCGCAGGTGGTTTACTAGTTACATCATAAAGTACTCTATTAACATTGTGTACTTCATTTACAATTCTTCTAGAAACGACATCTAATACATCATAAGGTATTTTAGCCCAGTCTGCAGTCATTCCATCAATAGAAGTAACCGCACGGATTGCGACAGAATAAGAATATGATCTTTGATCACCCATGACACCAACTGATTTATTATCTAATAAAACAGTAAAATATTGCCATACTGATTTATCTAAACCAGCTTTTTTGAATTCTTCTCTTAAAATTGCATCACTATCTCTAACAATTTCTAATTTATCTTCAGTAATATCGCCAATGATTCTAATTGCTAAGCCAGGTCCTGGGAATGGTTGTCTATTGACAAGTTCATCATCAATTCCTAATGCTTTACCAAGTCTTCTTACTTCATCTTTAAATAATTTATTTAATGGTTCAAGAAGTTGGAACTTCATATCTTTTGGAAGTCCTCCAACGTTATGATGTGATTTAATAGTTTGAGCGGTCTTAGTTCCAGATTCAATAACGTCTGTATATAAAGTACCTTGGGCTAAGAAAGAATAATCACCAATTTTAGCAGATTCTTCATCAAATACTTTAACGAAAGTATTTCCGATAATCTTTCTCTTCTTTTCTGGTTCTTTGACGTCTTTTAATAAACCTAAGAATAATTCACTTGCATCGATTTTGACAACATCAATGCCGAATTTTTTAAATCTTTCCATGACGATTTTAGCTTCGTCTTTTCTTAATAGACCATGGTCAATAAACATACATTTTAATTGAGAGCCAATAGCTTTAGAAATCAATACTGCCGCGACGGTTGAATCAACCCCGCCGGAAATACCTAATAAAACGTTTTTATCTTGAACTTTTTCTTTGATAGCTTTGATTTGTTCTTGAATATATGTATCCATATTCCATGTACAAGAACAACCACAAATCTTAACAACAAAGTTTTTTAAAATTTGGAATCCACATTCTGAGTTATTAACTTCAGGATGGAATTGAACTGCATAAATATTTTCTTTGGTATTTTGTACACTTGCGATAGGACAATCAGTAGTTTTTGCAAGTACTTCAAAGCCTTTTGGAGCTTCAAATACACCATCACCATGGCTCATCCAAACCATTTGGCTAGGTTTAGTTTCAGAAAATAAAATTGAATCTTTAATAACAGTTAGTTCTTTTCCACCGTATTCTTTGTTTTCGCATGCTTTAACTAAACCACCAAAATGATGGGAAATATATTGCATACCATAGCAAATACCTAAAACTGGGATACCTAAAGAAAAGATTTCATCACTACATCTAAAAGATTTAGGATCATAAACTGAATTAGGTCCTCCAGAAAGGATAATACCTTTTACATTTTTTTGTTTGATTTCTTCAATTGTGATATCATAACTAACAAGTTCTGAGAAAACACCCATATCACGAATTCTACGAGCGATTAGTTGGTTGTATTGACTACCAAAATCAAGTACTAAGATTTCTTCTTCCATTATAGCCTCCTAAAGAATGAAAATAAAAAAAGGGCTAATATGAGCCCTCAATTTATTAATAATATAGATTTGTTACACAAAAAGAACTAATAGAGATATTATCAATTTTCATTCTTAATTCTTTTTCCATACATCTCCATAACCAAGCATCAGCGATATAAATAAGATTCCCCCGATAGTACGTAGTCTTCCTACTTTAATCATTAATCCTCCCCCATAGAGATATTAACTATCGTAGTCTCGCTATTTACGGCAGCGAGGTAGAGACTTTCGAACCAATCATCGAATTTATACGACCAATTACATTATTAGTTTACTTGGTATATAAGTTTATGTCTATACTAACTTTTTGAAAGCGATTTCACACGCTTTCTCTTATTTAATTTTACTATTCAGTTTTTGCTCCTTCAGTGCTTGTTTCTTCTTCTAATTTAGGAGCAGTAACAGTTTCTTTTGGATCTTTTAAAGCTAGATTTACTGCAATACCTAATAACATGGAAACAGCTGTAGAAGTAATTGTGATGGTAGGATCACTTGGGTTACCAAATTCTAATGATAAACCACCAATACCTGCAACTAAGATAACACTTGCGATAAAGATATTTTTTGATACATTGAAATCAATTTTTTCTTGAATGAGCATTTTAACACCACTTGAAGCAATAAAGCCATAAAGGATTAATGATACACCACCTGTAACACAACCAGGAATTGTTTGGAGTAATGCTGTGAATGGAGTAAAGAAACCAACGACAATTGAGAATATTGCTGCTAAGAAGACAACTTTAACTGAAGCAATACCTGTTGTACCAATAACTGCAACGTTTTCACCATATGTTGTATTTGCCGCACCACATAATGCACCAGATAATGCAGTTGCGACACCATCACCTGTTAATGTTCTTGTTAAACCTGGTTCACCATTTAATAAATCTCTACCAATGATATTACCTAAGTTTTCATGATCACCGATATGTTCACAAACTGTAACTAATGAAACTGGAACGAATAATAAGATAATTTCACCGATTGTTGCCCAATCAAAGTTTTTGATTGAATCAAATCTTAAGAACATAAATGATTCGTCATCATTTGGAACAAACATTTTGTAATTGAAGATTGATGAAAAATCAAAATTTGTAAAGATTTTTGTTAAAGGTTCAAAATCAACGATATTGAAATATTCATTTCCACATGCTGTATAACCAATTAAAGTAAGAACAACTGCGAATAAATATCCACTACCCATACCAATAACGAATGGAATTAAACTTGGCATCTTACCCTTACCATAATGAGATGCACATGCAGTTGCAAATAAAGCAACTAAACCACAAAGAATCGCGATTAAATTATAAGAACCATGTGAAGTAGTTAAATTTGAAACTGCTGAAGCTGATAAACTTAAACCGATAACCATAATAACTGGTCCAACAATAACTGGAGGTAAAAGTTTATTTAACCAACTTGTACCAATAAATTTAACTAATAAAGCAATGATGCAATAAACTAAACCTACTAAGAACATACCAATGACTATTGCTAAGTAGTTTTCTCCACCAGCATGGTTAATTAAGCCAACTGTTAATGCTGATTGCATTGGAGCGATGTAAGCAAAGCTTGAGCTTAAGAAAACTGGTGATTTCATTTTTGTGATTAATAAATAACAAATTGTACCAAGACCTGCAGATACTAATGTCGCCGCAATTGGTAAACCAGTAAGCATAGGTACTGTAATACATGCAACAAGCATTGCAAGAATGTGTTGAATCGCAAAGATAATCCAGTGCGATACTTTTTTAGGTGTTTCTTCAACATCTAGAACTAAGTTCTTTTCCATAAATATCCTCCCCCGTAATTTTCCTTAAAAAAAAGGTTCAACGCCGATGGTTGAACCTATTTTTTTTGAATGGAAAAACTTGAATAGTAAAATTTAGAGAATGAATCCCCTAAGCAGATATCCTTCATTAATTTTGAAGATGTCTTTTTCATAGGGCGGTCTCCTTTTTACTGGGAATATAGTATCATAGATATTTTATTTTGAAAATAACAAATTTAACGTAAACGCTTTCAAGATTTTTATTTATTAATTTTATCTAAGATGTCAAAAATTTCATCTAAATGTTTAATTTCATAATCTGGTTTATCGCTTTTGATATTTGTTTTGTTATACCAAATTGTTGGTATTCCTAGGTTAATACCTGCTTGAATATCACTGCTTAAAGAATCGCCAATAATGACCATATCTTCTTTATTGGGATATTTTTTTAATAATGGATCAAAGAATCTAACATCTGGTTTATCATAACCAACTTCTTCAGAAATATAGATTTCATCAAAATATCCTTTTAAACCTGATTTTTCAATTCTAAAAGGATTAATTGATTTAGAACCATTAGATATAATAAATATCTTATATCCTTCTTCTTTTGCTCTTTTTAAAAAACTTTCTGATTCATCAAAAGGATAACCAAGTTCTTTTAATAAATCATGATATATTTTATTAGGTAAATGACCATCAATGGTCATATTTAAACATGTTTTAAAAAATTCTTCAAAGCGAAGATAAACAATATCTTCTCTTTTAGCTTCTTTCTTTTCTAATAAAGACCAATACTTTTGATTGATTAAAGCATATTGGTTTAATAATTCTTCATTAGGTGTTATCCCATAATGTGACAATGTATTTGTCAATGCTTCTTTTTCGCTTCTAGTAAAATCTAGTAACGTATTATCTAAATCCATCAAAAGTATCTTTTTCATCATTTCAATTTAAACTCCATGTAGATAGGTTCATGGTCTGAATAAGCAAATCCATCTAGCCCCTTGTTACCATTATGTGTAACAATATTTCTACTAGTTACCAATTCTACATTATCGGAAATAATAAATCCATCAATAACTGAAACAAAATTTGTCTTATCGCCCCATTCAACATTATTGTTTCTGTTAGAAGGAGAATTATCATTAGCCACTACTTTATAGCCTTCAATAAATGGAGAAGTTCCATCACTTGAAAATAAAGTATATATCCAAGAAGGAGATTTTGTAATGTTATTAAATGCAATAGAAGTAGTTTTATTGTATGAATAATCTGGATTATAAGTAATTAAATCTTGGTTGAAATCTCCGCCTAAAACAACATAATCACCATTTTCTTTACGAGTTTTAAAAAATTCATTTAATTCACTTACTTGTTTAGTTCTAATTGTTCCTCCTTCATCATAAGCAGACATATGAAGGTTAACTAGATATAATTTTTTAGAGTTATTAACATTGATAACGGCATAAGAATAACATCGATCTAATTCTGTATATTGAGCTAGACCTGAAGCAATAGAAAATTCCACTCTTTTAGCCTCTTGCATCTTATATTTAGATAAAGTAGTCATTCCGGCAGTTGATCTTCCATGCATATCATAAAGAGGATAAGGTAAAAAAGCTGAATGATAATTACAAGCGTGGATATTATCAAAATTGGTAAATTCACTTGTAACCATTTCATTTTCATCAATATGGAAAGAACGAGTAGAATCAGTATCTAATTCTTGGAATAATGCAAAATCAACATCTAAAGATTTTACACTGGAAATGGCTCCATTTATATTAAAATTAACTTCTTCTTTGCTTCTTGCTTTAGAATAATGTCCATATGTAACATTGCCATCTAAATCATATCCATCATCTAGAAAGAAAGTAAAATCTTGGGAATAAGCACCAAAACCAACATTGTAGGAAGAAATTTTATAAGTGGTATTAACTTGTAATTCTTCTTCACTGGCATGATGATTAATAGATAAATCAATATTACCAATTCTTTGGCCTCTTATAACAATCGCCACTACATCGACTACTAAAGTAAGGGCCAAAGCTCCTACTAGTGATAAAGAGACAATCATTGTAATTTTAATTCCTTTTTTCATATTATAATTCTCCTATTTCCCTTAGATATCTTCATTATATCGGAAAAATCGATTTTTGAAAAGACACCTATTTTTCCAAAACGGCAAAAAATTAAATAAAATGCAAAAATGTTGTATTCAGTCAATTTTATCGTTATAGTATACATAAAGTTAAAGTTAACTTTATATAGGAGGTATTATGGAAACATATAGCATATCAGAAGTTTCAAAAATGTTTAATCTACCAATATCGACATTAAGATATTATGATTCAGAAGGATTATTTCCTGAAATTGAAAGAAAGAATAATGTTCGAATTTTTAAAAATCATGAAATCGAACAATTAAGAGTTATTGAATGTTTAAAAAAATCCGGATTAGAAATTAAAGACATCAAGCGTTTTATGGATTTATGTGCAAAAGGTCCTTCAACCTATGTTGAAAGACTCGATTTATTTAAAAATCAAAAGATGCAAGTTTTAAAACAAATACAAGAATTAACCAACACTTTAAATATGCTTGATTTTAAATGTTTTTATTATTCTACTGCGATTAAAGATGGCTCTGAAGAATCAATCCATAAGATGATTAAAGAACACTCATTACCTCAAGATATTCAAAAAGCTTATGATGAATGTCATTGTAATGAAGTTAAATCCAATTAAAAATATTCCACCAATAAGACAAGATGATCCTTTCTTGTCTTTTTTAATTCTTCTTTGATAATTACTTTTCCTTTTTTACGCATTGATAAATAGGAATTAAACATCACTTTTTGATCTACTTTTAATTTAGTTTCAAAATTATAAGCTACTTCTTCATTCAAAATAGCTTCTTTAGCCTTTTGTCTTGATACATTAAAAACAGAACTAACAATGTTATCTAAACGCATGGATGTAACAATAATATTTTCAATTTTTCTTTCTAATGGAGGTAAACTACCTTGATAATCTTCAATAGCGATTTTATGATTAGAAACATAAGAAAAATTTTCTTTAATAAAAGGTAATATTTTCTCCATTACTTCAATTAAATATAATTTATCTTTACAATAAATATTTCCAATTAACTCTCTTTTAATTCCAATATTTAATATAGCCCCCATAATTTCATTATGTTTTAATTCTTCATTAGTGACAATTTTAATAACTTTTAAAGGATTATATTCTTGATAATCATCGCAATAAGAAATATAGGCAATCTTTCTTTCTCCATCGTTATAATAATGAATATTTAATCCATATTTAGAAACAATATTATTTATTTCCATTTGATAAGGCAATGTTAAAAAAGGAGTAATAACATATTCATCTACTCCATCAATAACATTAAATATCTTTTCTTTTATTTTAATAAAATCGTAATCATTTAATTTATTCATCTGTACTTACCTTAATATAGTCTTGATTTTTTTGTTTCTTAGAAAGTAAATTTTCTAAATATAAGATTAACACATCTTTCTTAATTAATCTCACTTTATGTGAAATAATAAAATAATGTGTATCAATTTGTTCTAACTCTTTTATTAAATTATATAATAAAGAGACATTATAGCCTTTAGAAGATTCATAAATAGCATCTCCCAATAAAGTTATATAAGAATTTAAAATGACGATTAATGAACCTTTTTCATGGGGAGAAGGAATTTCTTTTATCTCGATATGAACTCCATCATCAATAACCATGTTAGATATTATATTTCCAACATTTAACTTTTTATAAGTATATTTAGAAACATATATTTTATCTTTCTCAAAATAAGGTAATAAACCTATATGATCTTCATGATAATGGGAAATAAAAATATATTTAATATTATCTATATCAATTTCTTTCAATAAATTCTTATCACATCCCACATCAAAAAGATAATTATCTTTATTTCCTTTAATTAAGAAAACATCGCTAGATAATTCATAAATATTAGTTTCTTTAAAGTAAGATAAATAAGGAGTTAATTCTTTCATTGTCATGTCCTCAGATGATATTTTAACATAAAAATATCACTTAACTCATCATTTGGCAAAATAAATTATAAATTTTAAAAAAAGTTGTTGACATTTATTTTATACCGTAGTATGATTATTTCACTATCGCTTTGATAGTCGTTGGGTATTTAGCTCAGCTGGGAGAGCATCTGTTTGACGTACAGAAGGTCGGGGGTTCGATCCCCTCAGTACCCACCATTTTAATAAAAGATATGAAGAACTATATGTTCTTTTTATCCCCCAAAAAAACTTTTCCCAAAATAAAAAAGCACTCTCCCCCGGGTGTTTTTTTTATGCTATTTTACAAGTTTTTTAACTTTAGATAAAATTCTCGAATCAAATGTATTGTTGTTTAAAGGAGTAATAGATACATATCCATGATACACTTCATAAACATCGCTTCCTTTTTTGGCGTCAACAAAAATTGATTCACGATTATCAAAAATCGAATAATCTAAATGATTAACATCATATTTAAAAATAGGTTTATGTAAACAAGTAAATTTAATTCCTTTAATTTTATCAATAGAAGGGAAATTAACATTTAATAAATAATCACTAGAATATAATTTATTGTCTAATATAAAAGAAAATACTTCATCAAAGTTTTTTTCTACTTCTTCAAAATGTCCTACCTTGGTTGAAAAAGCAACTGCAGGTACTTTAGAAAATAAACTTTGTACGCAGGCTCCAATAGTGCCTGAATACATTGTATCTAAGCTCATATTAAATCCATCATTACATCCAGAAACCACCATATCAATATTAACACCTAGACCGAATAATCCAACAATGGAGCAATTGGCCGGTGTGCCATCTAATTTAAAATGATGATCATCAATTCTTTCAATATTGATTTCTCTTCCATATACCAACGATGAAGATTTGCCACTTTGTGGGAAAGAAGGTGCGACTACATAAACTTCGCCATATTTTTTTAATTTCTTTTCAAGAAGGGTAATTCCTTCACTACCAAAACCATCATCATTCACTAATAAAAAATTCATATTTCCTCCAAAAAAAAGATTGTATGAAAACTAATCTTTAGCGTTCATACAATCGATAAAATCATTTAAGAATTCATCCGCGGTAGTATGTTCAAGTCTTGATTTATAAGCGATTGAAATACGGCCTGTTTCTTCTGAAACAACAACAGTAACAGCATCAGAGATTTCTGATATACCGACTGCCGCACGGTGACGAGAACCATATTTACCAGCAAGGGCTCTAGTTGTTGGGACATAATAGACGCTAGCTGCGATAATTTCTGTTCCAGAGATAACGACTGCACCATCGTGAAGTCTTGTACCTGGATAGAAAATAGTAACTAATAGTTCTTGTGAAACTGGTGCATTGATTTTAACACCATTTTTGATATCAATTTCTTCGTTTTTTTCAAATGTCATTAAAGCACCTGTTTTTGTTCTTGAAAGTGTTTTAACGGTATCTGCAACAATTTTATAGCAATCTTCAATTGATTGTTTATCTTTTGAAGATTCTTTCTTCTTATTTTTTAAGTTAGGTTCTTTTTGAATGAAATAACGATATTCACTCGCATTAACAAATAATGAAATAACTCCTCCGACAACAAAGACTGCAAATCCACTAAAAGTTAATAAGTTAAGTTGGAATATATAACCTAAAATTATTATTAAATATGTTAAAGGATAGAAAATACAAGCGAAAATTTTATTAACTTTTCTTATAGAAAATACAAAAACAACTGCGAATAGAATTATCGCAAAAATCAAATCTAAGATAGTACTTGTTTGGCCAAAGTCGACAATTAAAAAGTTCATTTTTTCCTACTCCCAACAAAAAAATGTTTAACTACATAAATATAATATCATAGAAAATTATTATCTTAAATATAAAATCAAAGATTTTATTTTAATTTTGATAAAAATTCGGTTAATTTTCTACTTGCAATGCCTCTATGAGAAATTTCATTTTTCTCTTCATCTCTCATCATTGAAAAAGATACATCTTTTCCATCTGGTTTAAAGATTGGATCATAACCAAAACCATATTTGCCATATTGAGGTTCAATGATTGTTCCATCACATCTTCCGACAAAAATTTGTTTTTCATCATTAGGAAGATTGACAATTGAAATCGCGCAGACATAATAAGCGGATTTATCTTCAAAGTCTTTAAGCTTTTCTAAAATAGCTTGATGCTTTTCTTCATATGGTCTTCCTTCCATAAATCTAGCGGATTTAATTCCAGGGAAATCATCTAAAGCACTGATGCATAATCCAGAATCATCGGCAATAACAATTTTAGAAGTATGTTTAGCTACAGCCATTGCCTTAATCATTGAATTTTCTTGGAAAGTAAGACCATTTTCATCAATATCAATGTCAATGCCTTCTTCTTTCATCGAAGTAACTTCAATATCTAAATTTGCAAATAATTCTTTATATTCACGAACTTTATCTTTATTGCCTGTTGCAATAACAATATTTAATTTTGCCATATAGCTCCTTTAAATTTCTTCTACGAAATCGACGTAATCTAATTTAGATATTTCGTCAATAAACTCTTTTCTATCTTTATATTTAGAATCTTTATCCATCACAATAACAATTGTATAAACTGATAATCCTGAGTTTGCATAAGCAGGGTTATGTTCAACAGAAATGATTTCAAGTTTATTTTCTCTTGCTAAATGGATAAATGATTTTAAATTCGCTCTTGTTTCAAATTCAATATGAATTTCAAAACATCCTTGTTTTGAAACAGTAAATTTTTCTAACTTTGGTAAGAAAGCAAGAACTAAACAAATAACAACAAAAGCTAAAACAGAAATTGTATAAAATCCACATCCAATACAAATGCCTAAGCAAGCCGCGACCCATAAACCTGCCGCAGTAGTTAGACCTTTAATTTGTCCTCTTGATGTAAATAAAATAGTACCAGCTCCTAAAAAGCCAATGCCAGATAATACAGCTGCGCCAAGACGAGCCGCATCACCAGTGCCAAATTGTTCAATTAAGTATTGGTCTGCCATCATAACCATGGTAGAGCCTAAACATACAAGAATATGTGTTCTTAAACCGGCTGCATGTTTCTTTTTAGCTCTTTCCATTCCGATAAAGCCACCCATAACAACCGCGAGAATAATTCTTAAAATAACTGATACAAAGTTAACATTTGTTAAAAGCGCACCACCTTGTCCATTAGTAATTTTATCTAGCCATACGCATATTGGATCTACTACATTAGGGTTCATATATACCTCCTATTTAACAAATAGAGTTATAATTTTTGAAGTAAGACTATTTGTATACATAAATTTTGATAAAGAGAATATGCTTTCATCGTTTAAATATAGTGTCTTAGTCATCCAACTTGAAACACCATCTAACCATTGAAGGTTCATCATGAATAAGTTAGATAAGCCAAATAAAACTGCATCGATGATTAAATAAGCTAAAGCGATCATAACAATCATTCCGCCGATTCTATTAATAGGTCCTAAAACAGGAACTTTATTTAAATTCTTTGCAAATCTCTTTAATAGTATAAATATTATACCAAAAATGATTAAAAGTGCAATATAGCAAATTGCAATGAAACAATACTTAGTTAAGCCACTTGAAAAGGCATAAGCAAGAGTCGTATTTGTTCCAATGTAAGGGTTCATCAAATTGATTAAAATTGATGATAAGAAAGAAGGTAAATTAAAGGCGCTTAAACCTTGTGCAACTAAAGTTTCTTTATTTGCATCAGTAATGATAGTTTCAAAAAGCGTTGCGTTTTGTTCAAATAACTTTTCACTAATGCCACTTTGCATTGAACTACCCCATCCCCAGGATAAGCCTAAATTAGCCAATGGAACGCATAAAGCAGTCGCAGCAATAAAAGTTAATAAGCCTGTTGATAGGCTTAATAACGCTCCTAAAAAACCCTTCTTTAAACCGACAAATAAGTTGATGATCAATATAACAATAATGACCAATGAAATAATATCAAAATATACATTTCCAATATTAAACATAATATTTAACCTCCATTTTTAAAAATCAAATAATGACATTCTATTTGATTCTGGTAAGTTCTTTAAAACGCCTAATTTCTTTAAATTCTCGATATTTTGGCTAGATAATTTTGTTCTTCTTGATAAATCTTCAATCGACATGAATTCTTTCTTTTCTCTTTCATCAACAACGCTTTGAGCTGCCGGTGTACCAAGGTTATCAAGTGTATCAAATGGTGGAATAATACAATTATTCTCATGATCGACTCTAAATTTACCAGCAAGGGATTTATTTAAATCGATATTTGATATCTTATATCCTCTTTCAACCATCTCAAGAGCGATATTTAATGTCTTTTCAATTTCTTCATCTTTTGGTGATAATTTGCCTCCACTAGTTTTAATATTTTTATATTCTTCAAGTCTAGTAGTAATGGCTTTTTCACCAGAAGACATGACCTTAATATCATATTGTTTAGAACGAGTTGTAAAATAAACTGCATAATATTCTAACGGATAATAAACCTTATACCAAGCAACTCTACCCGCCATCATAACATAAGCAACGGCATGAGCTTTAGGGAATAAGTATTTAATCTTATTACATGAATTGATATACCATTCTGGAACTTGATGTTGTCTTAATAAGTCTTCATCATCAGGTTTTAATTTTTTACCTTTTCTTACTTGTTCCATTAAGGTGAATGATTTAACTGGTTCAACACCATAGTTTTGAAGTCCAATCATAATATCATCACGACAACCAATAACTTCTTGAATGGTACATGTACCATCATTAATTAAATCTTGTGCGTTACCATTCCAAACGTCAGTACCATGTGATAAGCCAGAAATAATAAGTAAATCTGCAAATGTTTTAGGATTTGTTTCTTCTAACATCTTTCTAACAAACGGAGTACCAAATTCTGGTAAACCTAATGCACCTGTTTTTTCTTGTAAATAGTTTGCATGACATTTTAATGCATCTCTTGAACTATATAAAGAAATAACTTTAGTATCGGTATTTGGAACAGTTTTTGGATCAATTCCTGTTAAGTCACCAAGCATTTTTAATGCGGTTGGATCAACGTGTCCTAATAAGTCAAGTTTTAAAACATTATCATGAATCTTATGGAAATCGAAGTGGGTTGTTTTCCAAGCTGCTGACAAATCATCAGCAGGATATTGAATAGGTGTAAAATCATAAACATCCATATCAGAAGGAATAACAATAATACCTCCTGGATGTTGACCAGTTGTTCTTTTAACATCCATACATCCTAATGATAATCTTGTAACTTCAGCATTTTTAACTTTGCGAGGATCAATACCTAATGATTCAAAATAACCTAACGCATAACCATAAGCTGTTTTTTCTGCGACCGTTTCAATAGTACCTGCACGATAAACATTGGATACGCCTAATAAAGTTTTGGTTAAATCATGAGCCCTTGCTTGATATTCACCTGAGAAGTTTAAATCAATATCAGGAACTTTTTCAGCATGGAATCCTAAGAAAGTAGCAAAAGGAATATTTTGTCCATCTCTTACCATATCCGTTCCACATACTGGGCAATTTTTTTGTGGTAAATCAAAGCCTGAACGATATTTTTTAGTATCGACATCCCATTCTTGATGGAAACATTTTGGGCAACGATAATGCGGTGGAAGTGGATTAACTTCAGTAATATCGGACATTGTCGCGACTAAGGAAGAACCAACACTACCTCTAGATCCAACCATGAAACCGTCTTTATTAGTTTGACGAACAATTTCACTTGCGATGTAATATTGAACAGTAAATTTATATTTTAAAATACCATCAAGTTCGGCATTAAGTCTTTCTTTTACTTGGTTTGGTACTGGGTCTCCATACATTCTTTTTGCATTAGACCAAACTCTTTCAACTAATAATTTTGCATCATCTTTAATATGAGGTGGATATAATCGATCTTTAACTGGTAAAACTTCTTCAAATTGATCTGCGATTAAATTTGAATTAGTAACAACGATTTCTTTAGCGACATCTTTGCCTAAGAATTCAAATTGTCTTAACATTTCACCTGTTGTTCTAAATTGTTGATCTGGGTTTTCTACATCAATACCATTTTTCATTAATTTTTCTCTCTTTTTAGAAAAATATAATGGGTGACGAGAGCCACCTACCGCTTTAGCTAAAATATAAACATCTCGATATATCTTATCTTCTTGCGATATATAATGGCAATCACCAGTTGCAACACAAATTTTTCCAACCTTCTTAGAAGCATCGTAAATATCTTTAATAATTCTTTGAACTACTTCTAAAGATTCAATTTCTTGTAATTGAACATGCAATTTGAAATTTCCTGGAGGTTGAACTTCAATGAAATCATAAAATTCCATCTTCTTCATTAAATCAACTTCTGATTTATTTCTGGCTGTTTCAAATACTTCACCATTTAAACAAGAAGAACCAATTAATAAGTTTTCTCGATATTCTTGAATTAACTTTCTTGGAATACGAGGAGTACCTGCAAAATATTCCGTATTTGATAAAGAAACGAGTTTGAATAAAGCTTTTAAACCGGCCATATTTTTAGCATATACTGTTACATGCATTGGTCTTAAGTGTTTAAATAGTTGATCGTTTGTCAAATTTTGTAAGTCTTTATGTTTTAAAGACAAATCATTTTTAGTTAAACTTGCAAGCATGCCAGCCCAAGATTCGGCCAAAACCTTAGCATCATAGTCCGCTCTATGGGCACCATGATCGTCACCATCTGATTCATCCCCACCATGATATTCAACTTGATATTGACGGCATAAACTACCTAAGTTATGCGATCTTAATTCAGGATATAAATATCTAAATAATGGCAATGTATCGATAACTGGATTTTTAATTTCACTTTCATTATTTCTAATACACATTTCATTTAAAAAGCCATAGTCGAATTGACCATTGTGGGCGACTAATATGGTATCTTTATCACCGATGAAATCTTTAATAATCTTTAAAGCCTCTTTCATCTTTAATTGACCTTTTAACATTTCATCAGTAATATGTGTTAATTCAGAAATAGTTTTTGATAATGGTCTTTCTGGATCGATTAATATATCAATAGAATCAGTAATTAAACCATCTTTATATTTAACTGCACCAAATTCAATAACTGTATCATATCGCGCGGATAAACCAGTTGTTTCAAAGTCGAATACTACATAAGTTGCGCTATTTAAGACAATATCAGATGAATTGAAAATGTAAGTTAATTTATCATCAACCATGTTCATTTCACAACCATATAAAGCCTTAACACCAGTTTTCTTACTAGCAGCTTGAGCATCTGGGAAAGCTTGAACATTGGTGTGGTCAGTAATGGCTACTGCCTTCATACCCCATTTTTTAGCTTGAGCAAAATAATCATCAACTTTAGCGACTGAGTCCATGGTTGACATTTTAGTATGAGCGTGTAATTCAACTCTTTTTTCTTCTTCATCATCAGTTCTTTCAACGTAGAATTGGCCCTCCATCTCATTGATATAATCAGCGATTAAATGGATTTCTGGTTTTTGATTTTCTTTACCTTTAGGTAAGAATTTATTTTGAATAGCCCCTCTTATTTTTAAATAAGCGCCATTCTTTTTATATGTATCTAGAATCTCTGGAGTAAAGTTTCTTCTATTGCCAAAGATAGTAACTTCAATCGAATCAGAATGATCATAAACGTATAAAGTAACGATTTGTTTTCCTTTACGAGTAATAGTTTCATCTGCTTTAAAAACGATTGCTTCTATTTCGACATTGCCTGAATTTTCATCAAAGTCAGCGATTTTACCAGGTATATAATTTCCTTTAACTCTTTTTGTGGCATACGCATCATTAGGGTTAAAAGAAGATGCTTTTACTTGATAAGAAGTAGCAATTTTCTTTAATGCTTCTTCTGTCGTTTTTTTCTTTTCTTCGTCGTTTTTATAAACAATATCGGTTGTAATATCATAATTGATATTTAAATCGGCAAGTAATTCTTCCCAAACTTCTAATACGTGTTTAAACGAATTGAATTGTAAAGCACTAGAGAAAATAAATTTAATTTCATTTTTTAAGAAAGTACATTTAGGCATTTGACTTTCATCAGTATCTGGAGTCGCTAAAAACTCTGCGAGGAGTAAATTATATACATCCTGCGCAGAAACATTTTTAGTATATTTAAAAGTAACGCTATTTCTAAATTTTGCGTGATTGACACCTTCTAATAATCTTTTAGCGTCTTCATATTTAAAAAGATAATCTTTTGTTATTTCTACATAACAAATTTGATTTTCTTTATCATTTTTGGTAACACGAAAAGAACAATTATTATATGGACTTGGATCGATAATCCCTATTGAAGATAAAAATCTTTTAAATAAATCATCCATAATTTTTGTTCCCTCCTAAAATTTAAATAAGTATAAAGAATAGTTTTAATATGTCTTTACATGTAATTGCAATCATTAATCCGAATAATAAAATCATACCAATTAATGACATAATTGATTTAACTTTTGGATTGATATCTCTTTTTGTAATGCCTTCGACAATACAAACAAGTAAATGCCATCCATCAAGTCCTGGGAAAGGTAATAGATTAACAACACCAAGGTTAATACTAATCAATCCCCAGAATAATAAGAAATAACCAAATCCTAATTGAGTCATTTGCATTTGTTGTTGAACAATCGCAACTGGTCCACCTAAATTATTAAAACCAGTTCCGACAAATAATGATCCAATAGCTTTAAAAATTGCGATTGAATATTCACCAAATGTTGTAAAAGTATTCGTTACTCTTTCGCCAAATGTAAAACTTCTAGTTGGAGTAGAAATACCTAATTTTCTCCAAGAATAAGTATAAATAGTTGAACCATTTTCTTCTGTCTTACTCGCGGCATATGCGCTAACTGTAATAGTTTTGCTTGTTCCATCATCTAAAGTGAAAATATAAGTTTTTGTATCATCTAAAGATAATGGTAAATATGAATTACCTGTCGCAGATAAATAAGCAGCAGTTCCTCCTTCTTTATCTAAAGAACCTGGAGTAATAGTATATTCATATGTAGAAGTTAAGGCATTACCATCTTTGTCAATACTTCCTCCTTCTAAGGCTGTTTTAATACTACCGTCATAGGAAACTACAATTTTAGAGAAAGTTGAATCGCTTGTTAAACCTGCTGCTAAGAATGGAGAATCATCAGTATGAGAGACACCATCTGCATCAGTATAAGTAATTTGAGAAGTGACAACAAAGTTAGTTTTGCTATAATCCGCAGTTTGAGTAAAGCAAAAACCAACAAATAATAAGATTAAACCTAAGATAAAGTTTAAAGTAACACCTGCGACCATAATGATCGCTCTTTTCCATTTGGCGACACCTTGTAAGAATCTATTTGCAGGGATGTTTTTTAATTCTTCAACATCTTCCATGCCTTCTCCTGCCATAGCGACATAGCCACCTAAAGGTAAACATCTAATAGAAACCTTTGTTTCTTTTGGTCTATTGTGTTTTTTATTCATTCCCTTTGGTTTATGTTGGTAAATGGCTGGACCAAATCCAATGGAAAATTCATCACAGTATACATCAAAAAGTTTAGCCATTGATAAATGACCAAGTTCATGAATGCATACTAATACTGATAAAGCGATTAAAAAGTAAATAATATTTAAAAATACTTGCATTATTTCTTTCTCCTTTCTATTTCTTCATTAACTAATTTTCTAGTTACATTATTGATAGAAATTAAATCTTCAATACTTGGATTAATAACAACTTTATGTTGATTCATCATTAAGTTAATCAATTCTTCAATTTCTAAGAATGATATCTTTTCATCTAAGAAAGCATAAACAGCTTCTTCATTGGCCGCATTTACTACACAAGGCATAGAACCACCAACTTTAATAGCTTCTAATGCATAAGACAAACAAGGATATCTATTTAAATCTAATTTTCTAAAATGAATGGAAGAAAAATCTTCTAAGTCTAAAGATTTAGTCTTAATTTCTTTACGATCCATTTCATATAAAGCATAAGCAATCGGTACTTTCATATCTGCAGGACCAAAGTCTGCAAGATATGAATTATCACAAAATTCAACTAATGAATGAATAATTGATTCATCGTGTAATAAGACACTAATTTTTTCAATTGGTAAATGAAATAAATGATATGCTTCAATCACTTCAAATCCCTTATTCATCATTGTCGCAGAATCAATGGTAATTTTTTGTCCCATTGACCAAGATGGATGTTTTAAAGCATCTTTAACAGTCACATCTTTTAATTCATCATGACTCTTATCTCTAAAACTACCACCAGAAGCAGTAATGACTAATCTTTTAACTTCGGAAGTAGGCATATTTTTTAAACATTTAGCTAAAGCGACATGTTCAGAATCAATTGGATAAAGATGAACATGATATTCTTCTAAAAGTTTATTGATAATATCTCCACCTACTACTAAAGATTCTTTATTTGCCAAAGCTAAATCCATTTTATTTTTAATTACTTCAACACTTGGTAAAAAACCAACAAAGCCAACTAAAGCATTAACTACCATATCGTAATGATAAGCCCTAATTAATTCTAATAAACCTTCATCACCATAAAAGAAAGTAATATTTGGATATTGCTTTTTTAAATCTTCTAATTCATTATTAGAACCAATACAAGCATATTTAACATCTTTAAATTCATTTAATACTTCTTTTAAGATATTAATTCTTTTACCAACACTGATACCGTATAGTTTAAAGTCGGAAGGATTTTCTTTTATTAATTCAAGTGTTTGGCTTCCAATTGAACCACTACCACCTAATAAACAAAGTTCTTTCATATTAAGCTCCAACAAATGGGAAATAAGCAATGATAATAATAATCATTGTAACGCTAAAACTTGTAACCATTAATGAATCAATACGGTCTAATATACCTCCATGTCCTGGAAGTAAATTAGAATAATCTTTAATACCAAAATAACGTTTAATCGCAGAGAAGATAAAATCCCCCAATACGGCAACAATTGGCATAACAAGTGATACTAATAAAATCCAATACCAATGTGCATGATCTAAAATACCTTTTAATAATGGAACACCACATAAAGATGAAATAAGTGCGAAGATAAAACTACCTATTAATGAAAAAACAATTCCGCCGACAAATCCTTCCCAAGTTTTATTTGGTGAAATTCTAGGATTCATCTTGTGTTTACCAAATAAGACACCAAAGCAATAAGCACCAATATCATTAAAGAAAGCACCGATTACTACATAGATGAATAAGAAAGATGATAACATTTGATTTCCATCATAAGTAAATGCATTATCTAATCCGCCTAAAGTTATACCAGACATTGGTACATATCTTAAGAATAATAAAGATTGCATGCCAATACCGATAAATACTGACATTGTGAAATAATAACAAGCATCAGATACAGAAAAATTTTCATGAATCATACTTGCAAAGAATAAGATTAAAAATTCAAATGCAATACCTAAAGTTGAAATACCAATATTAGAAACAAGAATATTCCCATTATGAACTACTTCTCCATTATTCCAGTTTTTAAAGAAAACCCAAAAGATGAAAGATAAGCTCATAATGAAAGTAAAAATCTTCACCCATAAAGGAGTATTTTTTACTTTTAATACGTGAATAAATTCATATATCGCTGCCATCGATGCTAAAACAATTAAAGCTAAATATGCATAATTGCCAAATAATAAACATGGAATACATACTATTGCAAGAACAATAGCAGTGATAGTTCTAGTTTTAAATGATTTTTTTGTACTTTCTGTGATTTCATTTACATGAATACCGTTATTTTGTTTGTTTTTCATTAAATCACCCCACCTTGTAATTGTTCTTAATTATACTATATAATTAAGACTTATAAAATAAAATTAAATCAAAAGAATGTTACTTTTCAGTTAATTAAAAATTTTAATTTTCAGTGTAATTATATTTATTAAAAATAAAATTAGACTTAAATTTATAAAACATGCCGCTTTTAGTGATAAAACTAATACTTAAGCACTAAAAAAGGCTGTTTTTCAACAGCCAGTTAGATTAAATTGTCATGATTTCTTTTTCTTTAGAAGCGTATTCATCATCAATCTTCTTGCAATATTCATCAGTTAATTTTTGAACATCTGCTTGAAGTTTCTTTTCCATATCTTCTGGATATTCGGCATTTTTGATCATGTCTAAGCAATCTCTTCTTGCGTTACGAATAACAACTTTACCTTCTTCAGAATATTTCTTTGCAGTTTTAGCAATTTCTCTTCTTCTTTCTTCAGTTAATGCTGGAATGTTTAATCTAATGACATTGCCATCATTAATTGGAGTAATACCTAAGTTAGAAGCATTTAAAGCAGCAACAATTGCTTTTGCATCGTTCTTATCATAAGGTTTAATTAATAATTGTCTTGCTTCAGGAATTGTAACTGAAGCGATTTGGTTTAAAGCAATCATATCACCATAATATTCAACTTGAATATTATCAAGCATTGATACGCTTGCTCTACCTGTTCTTAAAGTAGATAAATTATATCTTAAAGAAGCAATACCTTTTTCCATTTCTTCTTTAGCTAATTCAATTTCTTCTTCCATTTTATTCTCCTTTAATTGTTGTACCAACTTTTTCTCCATCGAGGATTTTTGTTAAGTTAGTTGTGTCGTTCATATTGAATACACGGATTTCAATACCAGAATTTTTACATAATGATACTGCAGTTGCATCCATGACTTGTAAATCCTTTTCAAGCATACCTTGATATGTGATTTCAGAGATGAATTCTGCATTCTTATCTGTTTTAGGGTCTGCAGTAAAGACTCCGTCAACGCCATTTTTACCCATGAATATTGCATCACATCCAACTTCGCTAGCTCTTAAAGCTGCGCAAGTATCTGTGGTAAAATATGGATTACCTGTTCCGCCGCCAAAGATGACAACTCTACCTTTTTCTAAATGTCTAATTGCTCTTCTTTGTACATATGGTTCTGCTACTTGTCTAATTTCAAGGCTTGTCATAACTCTAGTACAAACACCAACTTGTTCTAAAGATGATTGTAATGCTAAAGCATTGATAATTGTTCCAAGCATTCCCATGTAATCTGCAGTTGATCTTTCAACACCGATTGAAGAAGCAAGTTTACCTCTCCAAATGTTGCCGCCGCCAACAACGATACAGATTTGAACTCCTCTATCATGTAATACTTTGATAGATTCAGCCATATATTTTAAATTAGATGCATCAAAGATATCACCATTTACTTTGTCTGCAAGAGATTCTCCAGAGACTTTAAGTAAAATTCTATTATATTTGTTTGCCATAATAATACTCCTCGAATTTTTGAAAAAAGCACTCGAAAAAGAGTGCTTTTAAATTACATTTGTTTTGCAACTTCTTCAGCAAAGTTTTCTTCCTTCTTTTGCATACCTTCACCGACTTGATAACGGATGAATTTAACAACAGAAGCATTGCCATTCTTTAAAATAGCTTCGACTTTTTGTGATGGATCTAAAATGTATTCTTGTGAAAGTAATACAGATTCACCTAAATATTTGTTAACTTTACCTTCGATAATCTTAACAAGAGCTTGTTCTGGTTTACCAGCTAATTTTGGATCGTTCTTAGAAGCTTCTAATTGAACTTTCTTTTCATTTTCAATAACATCAGCTGGGATATCATTTACAGAAAGATAAGATGGGTTGTTTGCAGCAATAGTCATAGAAATGCCTTTAGCGATTTCGTCTGTACCGCCTTCAACTAATGTTAATACTGAAATCTTACCACCCATGTGTTTGTACATACCAAATTTTTGAGTAGCAGTTTTTGTAACGATTTCAAATCTTCTTAAATCTAATTTTTCACCAATCTTAACTGTAGCATTTGTAAATAATTCAGCAGTTAAATCTTTAGCGCAATTAATGCATGCTGGTTTTTCTTTTAAGATAACTTCAGCAACATCGCTGACTAATTGTTTGAAAGGATCTGAATTTGCAACGAAGTCTGTTTCAGAGTTAATTTCTAAAATGACTGCTGTATCGCCTTCAGCGATAACGTGTGTTAAACCTTCTGCAGCAATTCTTGAAGCTTTCTTAACAGCTTTAGCAATACCTTTTTCTCTTAACCATTCACATGATTTTTCAATATCTGAATCGCAAGCGAGTAAAGCTGCTTTACAATCCATCATACCAGCACCGGTACGTTCTCTTAATACTTTAATTAATTCGATTAAACTTGAAGCCATATTTTTCCCCTTTTTAGTTTTGAATAAATAAATTATTCAGCTTTTGGTTCTTCAGCAACTGGAGCTGCTGGAGTTTCAGTTTTTTCAGCTGGTTTAGCTGCTTTTGGTGAGTATTTTTTGACTGTTACTCTTTTGCCAGAAGCTTTTTTAGCTGCTAATGCATCTTCAATCTTCTTAGCTTTGATTAATTTTAATTCTTCTTGTTTGTCAAATGAATTTAATGCATCGACCATTGAAACTTCTTCATCTGGTTGTACATTGTAAGCAACTGTTGTATTGCCACCTTTTGCTTCAACAACTGCATCAGCCATTAAACCAACAATTAATTTGATTGCTTTGTTTGCGTCATCATTTGATGGAATTGCATAATCAACTTCATCTGGATCAGCATTTGTATCGATGATACCGAATACTGGGATACCTAATTTCTTAGCTTCTGCAACAGCATTGTGTTCTAATTTTGGATCAACTACGAAGATTGCATTTGGTGTTCTTCTCATAGCTTTGATACCATCTAAGTTAGCTAATAATTTTTCTTTTTCTTTCTTTAATAAAACAACTTCTTTCTTTGGTAATGTATCAAATGTACCATCGATTTCTTGTGTTTCTAAAGTATTTAAATATTTAATTCTCTTTTGGATTGTTTTGAAGTTTGTTAATGTACCGCCTAACCATCTATTTGAAACATAGAATGATCCTGAACGTAACGCTTCTTCAACAACGATTTCTTTTGCTTGTGGTTTTGTACCAACGAATAATACTTTACCGCCGTCTGCAACAATTTTCTTTAAAGCATGATATGCTTCTTGAACTTTTTGAGCAGTTTTTACTAAGTCAATGATATAAATACCATTTCTTGAGCCGTAAATGTATTTGCTCATTTTTGGATTCCATCTTCTTGTTTGATGTCCGAAGTGGCATCCTGCTTCTAATAATCTTTTTGTAGATACAACTGGTTCGTTTTCATCATGGATAACATTAGCCATAACGCTTTCTTCAGTTACTACAGTTTCTAATTCTTCACTCATAGTGAACCTCCATTTGTTTGTTTCCTCCTTTGCTTCTAACATCTGCCCTAATTTTCTTGCCCCTTGGCTAATTAGACGTGGCGATGAATCCACAAAGTGTGTAGTCTCTATTTCTAGAGCCAATTTATTCTATCATAATAAAAAGACTCTATCAATAAAAATATTTTCTATTTTTCACCCTTTTTGGCCCTTGGGAAAAAGTTTTGATATGACTCGATCATTTTACTAGTCGAAACATGGGTATAAACTTGTGTTGTTTCTAAAGATTCATGTCCCAATATTTCTTGAATTACTCTTAAATCAACACCTTCATCTAGTAGATGAGTCGCAAAAGAATGTCTCATCTTATGCGGGTGTAAATCAAGTTCCATCCCGATTTTCTTTTCAATGCTTTTTAAAATATATTCTACTCCTCTAGTGGTTATACCTTCTCCTTTGGAGTTTAAGAATAAAGCATTAGTTGAATTTTCTATTTTATTTTTAGCGATAATTTCATTTCGACATTCATTAATATATTTATCCAATGCTTTTTTACATTCGATTGAATAAGGAACTATTCTTTCTTTGTTTCCTTTACCTTTTACCCTGATAGTTCTTCGATTAGGATTTAAACTATCAAGAGTTAAACTTACCAACTCACTAACACGAAGTCCTGAAGCATATAAAAGCTCTAATATCGCATGATCTCTTAAAGCAAGAAAATCTTCTCTTTTGCTATCTTCTTCAAATAACTTGTCAATTTCTTCTTGATGTAAGAAATCTGGTAATGTCTTATCAAGTTTTGGAGAAGTGATGATCTTAAAAGGATTAAATTTTACTTTACCTTCTTTTAACATCCATTCATAAAATCTTCTCATGGCGACAAGTCTTCTTTGGGAAGATCTTTTAGAAATACCATTTAATGTTTCTTCAAGCAAAAAATTTCTAATTAAATTAGATTCAACATCATTAAAAGAAGCATTTTCTTTTTCCATATATTCTTTGAATTTATAAATATCTCTACGATATGAATCAACAGTGTTAGAGGAATAACCTCTTTGATAGGTGAGATATTCTAAATATTTTTCAACATCATCATTAATCATTATTTTGTTTAATCCATTCTTTTAAAGATTCAATACTTCTTGTCGCTACTTCATTTTTATCTTTTAAAATGTTAAGCATAATGCCAAAGTTTGCGTTCATTGGCGCGAAGTTTTTCACGCTTGCATGAGTGATATAATTAACTAAAGACCCCATCATAGTAGTATCTGGTATTTTATTAAATTCTTTACCTTTAAGTTTTCTATCTAAGTATACTGCGCATAATAAACCAGATGCTGCCGATTCAACATAACCTTCTACACCGGATAATTGACCAACAATATAAATATTTTCATGTCCTTTAATCGAAAAATCCATATTTAAAAATTTAGGTGCGCAGATATATGAGTTACGATGCATTAAACCATAACGAACAAATTTTGCGTTCTTTAATCCTGGAATTAAAGAAAAGACTCTTTTTTGTTCTCCATAAGTTAAATTGGTTTGGAATCCAACCATGTTATATAAACTTGCTGAAACATTATCTTGTCTTAGTTGTAATACTGCATAAGGTTTATTGCCATTATATTCTAATCCCTTAGGTTTTAAAGGACCAAAACGAAGTGTATTTAAACCTCTAGAAGCTAAAACTTCTACCGGCATACATCCTTCAAAGACTTTATCAAAATCATGTAAAGTCGCTCTTTGAGCTTTGACCAACTCATTATAGAAAATTTCATATTCTTCTTTAGTAAATGGGCAATTGATATATGAATCATCACTTTGTTCATATCTTGATTTGTAATAAGCGATATTCATATCAATTGAACTTGCTTCAATAATAGGTGCCGCCGCATCATAAAAATAGAAATGTTCTTCTCCTAGCATAGAAGCAATTTGTTTAGACAATTCTTCATCGGTTAAAGGACCAGTCGCGATAATATTAATTCCATCTTTAAAAGAAGTTACAACTTCTGATATAACTTCAATATTAGGATTTTCATTAATCTTTTTAGTGATGTATTCAGAAAACAAATCTCGATCAACACTTAATGCATTGCCAGCTGGAACCTCACTAGTTGATGCCGCTTCCATCATAACGGAGTTAAAATATTTCATTTCTTCTTTTAAAAGTCCGCAGGCATTATCGACATTTTTATTTTTTAATGAATTGCTACAAACCAATTCTCCAAACCCATCTAAATGATGAGCTGGTGATTTCTTAATTGCTTTTTGTTCATAAAGTCTAACCTTATAGCCTTTATTTGCCAAATATAAACTTGCTTCGCTTCCTGCAAGTCCTCCTCCAATAACATTGATATAAATTTCTTCCATAGTGTACCTCGCTATGATATATATTAACAAAAGAACCAAAAAAAAAGAAGACTATTAGTCTTCTAATTTTTCTTTTATTGATTCTACGTATCTACACTTAGGGAAGGAAGAGCAAGCATAGAAATCAGATTTACCATTTTTACCTTTTCTAATAAGAAGTGGTGAACCACATTTTGGACATAGTTTGTCTGAAACTACTGGTTCTTCTTTCTTAGGTTTATCAGTATTTGTTGTTTCATTAAATAAAGTATAACGGCATTTTGGATAACCAGAACATCCGATAAAATCACCTTTATAAGAATGTCTTTTAACTAATGGCTTTCCACATTCTGGACATAATTGTCCTTCGACAACCTCAACTTCTTTTTCTTCTTTTTTGATGTATTGGCATTCTGGATAATTAGAACAGCCAACAAATTCACCATATTTACCTTTTCTAATAACTAGTGGCGCGCCGCATTGTGGGCATATTTCACCCGTTTGTTTAGGTTCTGTTTTTTTCATCGCAGTAATGGCGTTTTCATATAAAGGTTCAAATTCATTATAGAACTTGTTTAATAAAGTTAATTTATCTGAATTACCTTCGGCAATTGTATCTAAATCTTTTTCCATACTGGCAGTATAAGTTGTATCCATAAATGGAGGGAAGAATTCTCCTAACTTATCGCTAGTTTCAATACCTTGTGGGGTAGGAATAATTGTTCCTTTTTCTTGTTTGATATAATCTCTATCATACAAAGTAGAAATAGTTGAAGCATAAGTAGAAGGTCTACCAATACCTAATTCTTCCATTGTTTTAACAATCTTAGCTTCAGTAAATCTTGAAGGGCCTGTTGTAAAATGTTGAAGTTTATTAAATTCTTTAACATCGATTTCTTGACCAACTTCTAATTTAGGTAATTTCTTTTCTTCTTCATTATCTAAATCATAAATCTTGGAATAACCATCAAAGATAGTTCTAACTCCGCCGCTTGAAAATAAGAATTCATCTTTTTCAAATTTGATTGATGTTAGTTCATCAACTCTTGGAGCCATTAAAGAAGCTAACGCTCTATTATAGATCAATTTATAAAGATTATATTGTTCTGTAGTTAGATGAGATTTAATACTCTTTGGAGTTAAATCAAGTCTAGTAGGTCTAATCGCTTCATGTGCGTCTTGGGCTAAAGCAGAATTCTTTTTAGAAGACACTCCACCTAAGTAAGAACTTCCATAATTTGATTCAATATATTCATTCGCATCTTTAATAAATTCTGGAGATAATCTAACTGAGTCAGTTCTCATATAAGTAATTAAACCAACTGTTTCACTACCAATATCGATACCTTCATATAATTTTTGAGCGATGCTACTTGTCTTCTTAGTTGAATATTTATGTTTGTTGAAAGCTTCAATTTGTAAAGTAGAAGTAGTAAATGGAGGTTTTGCATTTACTTTTCTTTGTTTTGTTTGAACACTTTTAACTACTACTGATTTTGGTAATCTAACCAATACTGAAGTTGCATCATCATCGTTTTTAAGCAATACATCTTCAGAATTGATTAAATCAAGTTTGATTTTAATATCATTTGAAAGTAAGCCTTCAATTGTCCAATATTCTTCAGGGACGAAAGCAAGAACTTTCTTTTCTCTTTCAACGATTAATTTTAATGTGACTGATTGAACTCTACCAGCCGATAAAGAACCAATCTTTCTTTTTAATAATGTTGATAATTTAAAACCCATGATACGATCGATAATACGTCTAGTTTCTTGGGAGTTAACTAAATCCATATCTAATATACGTGGATTATTTAAAGCCTTAGTAACGGCAGGTTTAGTAATTTCATGGAATTCTAATCTCTTAGTATTTTTATAATCGAGTTTTAATACTTCGCTTAAATGCCAAGAAATAGCTTCTCCTTCTCTATCAGGGTCGGTTGCAAGAATTACTTCATCAGCTTTTTTTGCTTCTTTTTTTAAATCAGAGATAACTTTCTTTTTATCTGGTGAATCGACATAAGTAGGTTTAAAGTCGTTTTCAATATCGACACCAAGTCCACCTTTACCTCTAGTTGATAAGTCTCTTATATGGCCATAACTAGCCATGACCTTATATTCATTTCCTAAATAAGATTGGATAGTATGACATTTAGTTGGAGATTCGACGATAACAAGTTTCATATACGTTCCTCCTAAATCGCTTACTAATTATGCTTTTTGTAATAATCAATGTCAAATATTTTTTTAAAGAAAATTTGTGCCTTTTCCCTCTTATTATTAATAAGATAATAATAAGGATTTTTTTCTAAAATTCTTCAATGATGTCTTTAGAAGAAGAAACTAACTTCGCCCCTTCTTGAATTAAGGTATTACCAAAATCATTATCAAAAATAGAATGAGGGACAACAAAAATATCTTTTCCATCATTTAAAGCAAACCTGACACTTATAAGTGTTCCTGAATTTTGTTTTACTTCTGGGATTAAGATTTTATCTGATAATCCGACAATAATCCTATTCCGATTGGCAAAGGTATTTTTTGATACCGTCTCTTTAAAAGGATATTCAGAAATAATTAAACCTTTTTGCTTAATTTCATCATATAAACGATAATTTTCTTTTGGATAACAATAATCAATTCCAGTACCTAGTACCGCGATAGTTTTAAAATTATTTTCTAATGCGCATTTATGGGCGATAGTATCAATGCCATAAGCAAGGCCAGAAACAATAACAGGATTTAAACTTTTTAATCCACTTAATAAACTTAAAGTAGATTTTTCTCCATAAGAAGAATAATCTCTAGATCCCACCACGCCTAAATAATGACGATATTTCAACAAAGAAATATCTCCATAATAAAATAATATAAACGGAGGTTTATAGATGTTTTTTAAACATTTAGGGTATTCTTCATCAATTAAAGTAACATAGTTACATTTAAGTTCTTTCACCTTTTTAATAATGTTTTCATCATCTAATTTTTCGGTTTTATTAAAAGCTTCTTTGATGTGATCCCAATCACCTTTATACTTAATGGCAAAATAGCAAACAATTTCTCTTACGTTCATAAAAAAATATCTCCTTCATTAATAAATAATGTGGAGATATTTCAAATAATCCTAAATTAAAATAAAGAAATTTTCTTTTCTGCAGCTTTTTGGACTGGTTTATATGAATAACGATATAAACCTTTAATTGGTCCATATTGTTCTAAAAGAGCTAAATGCTCTTTAGTTGGATATCCTTTATGCTTTTTTAAATTGTATTGAGGATAGACTTTATCTAGTTCTTCCATGATGTTGTCTCTTGTCACTTTGGCTAGAATTGAAGCTCCGGCAATGCTTAAAGCCTTCGCATCACCCTTAACCAGATTTTCTTGAGGAATTCCATCAAATCCAAATAAAGGCATACAATCGGTAAGGATATAATCTGGTTTAATACCTAAAGAATTAATCGCATCAGTCATTCCTTTTCTACTTGATTCGTAGATATTGATTCTATCAATTGTTTCAGGATCAATAACAATAATTTGATAATATAAAGCATCGTGAATGATTGTAGGAAATAATTCTCTTCTTTTTTTATCAGTTAATTTTTTTGAATCATTGATTTCTTCATTGACATAATCTTTTGGAAAGATGACCCCAGCACATACTACCGGTCCACATAAAGGGCCGCGACCTGCTTCATCACAACCAACAATTAAAGAATATCCTTGTTCAAATAAATGTTTTTCATAATCTAACATAATTCATCCACAATTGTTTTGACAATTAATCCTTCCTTAAATTCTTTTAATAATAATTGTTCTGCTTTTTCAAGGTCATAATTTTGACCTTGTAATAATAATCCTCTTCTTACAGCAATACCTTTAAAAATAGTTTCTTCATTTTCTAAATCTTCATCTTTTAATGAATATCTTTCTTTTAAAGCATCTTTATGGTTCTTTAATAAGAATTTAATTAATGATGAAGATAAATCACTTATCGAGATAGTTTCTAACTTCATTGAGCCAATTAAAGCCAAATTAATAGCCGCGGTATTATTATCATAATGCGGAGGTAAAATACCTGGAGTATCTAATAATTCAAACTTATCGACTCTAATCCATTGTTGAGATCTAGTATGACCTGGAGTATTAGCCGCGGAAGCAGAACTTCTTTTTGATAAACGGTTAATAAGTGTCGATTTACCAACGTTTGGAATACCAATAACCATAATTCTTAATGGTTGAGGTTTCATACCTCTTCTTACATCGCGGTCAATCTTATCTTTCCCAACAATATAAATATCTTTGATTAACTTATTAATATCATTGTTTTGATTTAAATCACAAGCGACTGGATAATAACCATCGTTTCTAAATTTCTCTTCAAAAGCTTTTAATTTATTCATGTCGCATAAATCTTTTTTTGACATGACAATAATTCTCTTTTTTGATTTAGTAAGATTTTCTAAATATTTGTTTTTACTAGAAAGAGGCGCTCTTGCATCAACTATTTCTAAAACAATATCGATTAATTTAATTTTTTGTTCAATTTCCCTCATTGCCTTTTGCATATGGCCTGGGAACCAATGGACACCTTTTTGTTGCATAAGCCCTCCTAAAATAATTTCCAAGGGATTAATTTGGTTGAATAATCCTTGGATGAATCACATGAATAAGTTTCTCCACATGATGCGTATTTATAAATAAGTTTTACTTTACCTTTAATATCATCTTTATTAATTGGTCCATAATATCTTCCATCAACTGAATTAGATCTATTATCACCTAAAGTAAAATATTGATTTTCTCCTAAGGTAATATCAATATAACTACCACAATAGGTAAATGGTGAAAAGGAAGTTCCTAAATAACTAGTTTCATCTAATTTTTCATCATTGATATAGATTTGTCCTTGTTTATCAATAACTAAATGTTCATTAGGTAAACCAATTACTCTTTTAATAACTTCGTATTCTCCTTCATTACCTTGTCTAGAATAAATGATGATATCATCTCTATTAATACTAGAAAATTGAATTTTACAAGCATAGCCTACATATCCTTCGACCAAAGTAGGTTGCATAGAAGAACCAACGACAATAAATTGATAAAAGAAAATTTCTGAGACAATAAATAAAACACTTATTGCTGCAAGAATAGCAATAAGGATTGAAAGAATAATTTTTAATATCTTATTTTTCATAATCGTCTCACCCATAAAGATTATATCTTTATATCAAAGTTTAAGCAACTTATTTTTTTACCCTTAAAATAAGTAAAAAGAACTAGTTTTATCTAGTTCTAATATAGTTTAATTAAATTCCTAAAATCTTCTTAGCTTTTAAATTAATTTCATTACAATCAGTATTTAAATCTAATATCATTTGGGCATATTTTTTCGCTTTTATTTCATCATTTCTTAAAGCAAAATATGTCATTAAATAAGAAATATTATTAATAGAATCAATCTTTCTATTTTTGATATTAGTTTTAATAATATATTC